>JAHDFS010000162.1 GCA_020628035.1 Rhizobiaceae bacterium | reverse complement strand
TTCCCATTATATACTCCTAATTTTCTTTTCTGTTATGTAGGCTATTTAGCTCTGAGTTTCAAACAAGAATACGTCGCGTTTGTCGATTTTTATTTCAATATCAGTCGCATCAGCTGCCAGATGCCCCACGCGTATGCTTGCACTAATCAAATCTTCGCTACCTGGAATAGCCAGCCTGAGCTGCTCGAGCCGACCCATAAACCTTCGTGTGACGACCCGCGCCAACAAATCACCCTTCCCCTTTGCAACAGTGATCCCTGAATGCCGGATTGCAACATCGAGCTTAGTACCATCATTAAATCGTTTGGCATCAAATTGACCTAACGCGGTTTCAACTTGGCCGTCTTTAACTGTGCCCTGCAATACATTCAAATCGGAAAAAAAGCTTGCCGCGAACAAATTCACCGGCTGCTCATATAATTCTCGCGCAGTTCCCACCTGAACCAGCTTCCCATCACGCAACAAAGCGATCCGGTCGGCCATTTGCATAGCCTCCTCTGCATCATGAGTCACAACAATTGATGTGGCACGCGCTTCGCGCAAAATCGATAGCGTATCGCTGCGAATAGCGTCTTTAAGCCGTGAATCAAGCCCTGAAAACGGCTCGTCCATCAATAACACGGCGGGTCGAGGCGCAATAGCGCGCGCTAGTGCTGCGCGTTGCTGCTCACCACCTGATAACAAATGCGGATAAGCGTCTGCATAACTTTCAAGCCCAACGCGCTTAAGCGCAAGCAGTGCCTGATCCTTCGCGTGAGATGATGATAAAGCGGTCAAACCAAATTTGGTGTTGTCCAAAAGCGTCATATGCGGAAACAGGGCAAAATCCTGAAACATGAGCCCAATGCCGCGTTTTTCAGGCGGCAAAGACGATTTCGGGCTGCAAATTTCCTGACCATTGAGAAAGAGACTCCCTTGAGACTGTGTTTCTATCCCCGCTGCAATGCGCAACAACGTGGTCTTACCTGATCCAGAGGGACCTAAAAGACATAAGACTTCGCCAGGTTCAACTGTCAGATTAATCCCATGCAAAGTTTCTTTGCCGTGATATCGATGATGTATATCGCGGAACTCAAGACTGGCAGCAAAGCTTACGCCTGTCTTTTGGATCGTTTCTTTTACGGTGTTTTGGTCGGGTTTTACGTTCATAAAACAAAGCTACTTTCCAGGAAGTCAAACTTCCAGACAATCATAGCCTCTAATTCACCTCATCACCCATCGGTGTCAAGAGCCCAAACTCTTCGATATCCATTTCTGACAATGGATCTTCATCTTCGGTGAGCTCATCATCATCAAATGGCATTGGAACTTGGAAATTCGACGGAATGCGATTTGACAGCAATCCAGAGCCTTTAAGCTCATCCAATCCAGGTAGGTCACGAAGCGTTTCAAGGCCAAAATGATCAAGGAAATCGCGATTTGTCCCATAGGTTACAGGACGTCCAGGTGTTCGCCGGCGCCCTCGCATACGCACCCAGCCCGCTTCCATCAAAACATCCAGCGTACCTTTCGATGTCGCAACACCGCGTACTTCCTCAATTTCAGCCCGGGTGACAGGCTGATGATAGGCAATAATGGCAAGCACTTCCAAAGCAGCGCGCGAGAGTTTTTTAACGTCTGTTTCATCGCGACGAATAAGAAATGAAAGATCTGCCGATGTTCGAAACGCCCATGCATCATCGACTTTGAGCAAATTCACGCCGCGATCAGCATAAAAATCAGATAGCCGCTGCATGACAAGATCCGCATCTATGTCATTTGGCAATTTATCGACAATATCTTTTTGTGGAACAGGTGTCGCAGACGCAAATACAAGTGCCTCGGCAATGCGTTCAGCATCCTTCAAAGCGTGGTCCCGTAAAGCATCAACTGCACTATCGGATGGGCCTTCATAATGGCCAGGCTGAACGTCTAAACTGTCATGATCAAAATCATGTACAGCTTCGCCTGCACCATCAATACCGTTTTCCTCGTCCATCGTCGTACTCCTAACTATCCGCGCTTATAGCATCTGGGTCCTGAATTGTCTTGTTTCGCGTTGAATTCCGCAAAAATATCGGTGCAAAAAGCCCATCCTGACGGATGTCTAACTTTCCTTCACGCACCATTTCTAAAGACGCAGCAAACGAGCTTGCGAGCGCTGTGCGTCTTTCATCTTCGTCTTCATGCAAATATTTAATCAAGAATTGATCAAGCGCGGTCCAATCATCAATCTGACCGACAATTCGAGACAATATGCCTCTCGCGTCGCTCAGTGACCAAACTTTGCGTTTGGCGATCGTCACTAAGGACAGTGAATTTCGCTGGCGCTGAGAGGCATAGGCTGTCAACAAATCATAGAGCGAAGCTTCATAGTCCGATGTCTTTTCGATCACAATCGCTTCAGGCATGCCGCGGGCAAATATATCGCGTCCGAGGCGGTTGCGATTGATAAGGCGTGTCGCTGCTTCCCGCATGGCTTCAAGACGTTTCAGCCTAAACGCCAGAGCTTGCGCCATTTCTTCACCGGATTGCTCTTCTTCGTCCGATTTTTGAGGAATAAGCAGTTTGGATTTCAAAAATGCAAGCCAAGCCGCCATAACCAAATAGTCTGCTGCCAATTCCAATCGCAGCTTTCGCGCATCCTCCACAAAAGCAAGATATTGCTCTGCCAAAGCAAGGACAGAAATTTTCGCTAAATCCACCTTCTGGGTGCGCGCAAGATGCAACAATAGATCCAGCGGTCCTTCAAAACCGTCCAAATCCACCATCAGACTTTTGTCACTAAGTGCCCTGTCCTGCTCTTCCCATAGTTTATCCATTGGAGCACGATTATTGGGTGCACGATTATTGTGTGAATTCGCGAGCTTTTGTCGGGACGAATTGGCGCCTATTTCATTCGCCTCCTGACCATCGGTCAGGTTCAAATCAGTCTCTTTTTCATCAGACACGTGATTGTCCCCATCAATAATACGTACATTGATAAAGATCTACGAGCTCATTTGCTCCAATATCTCTTTAAATTCTGCACGCAAAGCTGCCTCGTTGTGACTGTCTGGCTCTTGAAACGCCGCCAAGACCGCATTTGCCCTTTCCAACGCTTGCCCCGAAAGAACAGGCGTATGTTCCGCAACGGCCTGCATCTCAGCCATATCACCATTACAATGTAAGACGATATCGCAACCTGCGGCAAAGATTTTCGATGTTCTTTCAGAGAAATCCCCAGAAAGTGCATTCATCGAGACATCATCGGACATTAACAGCCCGTCAAACCCAATTATACCGCGGATATATTTTTCAATTGCAATCTTTGATGTCGTCGCCGGCTCATTAGGATCAATCGCTGAATAAACCACATGTGCAGTCATCGCCATAAGTTCGCCCGACAGTCTTTTAAATGGTTCAAAATCATTGGCGATCAGTTCATTTAACCCTGCATCAACCGTTGGGAGTTCGTAATGCGTATCAGCAGCTGCTCGTCCGTGCCCAGGAATGTGCTTTATAACAGGCAGAACACCACCCTCTTTTAGCCCGTCAGCCGCAATCTGACCAAGTTCGGCAACAATCTCCGGCTCATCACCATAAGCGCGTTTTCCGATAACCTCGTGCCCCTCAGGTGTGGGAACGTCAAGCACCGGCAAACAATCAACATTGATGCCAAGCTTTAATAGATCAAAAGCATGAAGACGAGACATAAGCCACACAGCGTGCGATCCCATGCCTTTATCTTTCAGGTAGATTTCTCCCAATTGCCATGCATGGGGATAGTTTTCTGCCAAAGGCGGACGCAATCTTTGGACCCGTCCACCTTCTTGGTCGATTAAAACAGGCACATCTGGATTACCAACACATTCTGCAAATTCATGCGTTAAAGCACGAATTTGTTCTGGGTTGTCTATATTGCGGCTAAAAAGGATAAAACCGAAAGGCTTTTGTTCGGAAAAGAACTTTCTCTCAGCTTCAGTCAACGTGAGGCCAGAACAGCCAAATATCGCTGCTTTAACCTCGCCATCAGGGATAATAATTGATTCGCTCATGGGAAAATCCTATCCCATGAGCAAGATCATGCAAAGATCAATTAAATGAGGTGTTTGCTCGCTCTAGCGCGCCACAAAGCAGCTGCCACCAGCTGATTTATACCGTGAACATAAAGAGTTTGCTTCCGCACGAGATCCCACTTGGATGCGCACGCGATGGAATGTACCTTTACCTTCAATATTTGCGGTCTGATATTCAACTGGCAAACCACCCAAAATTGAATTGAAACGGCTCGATAAATTAGCATAAGAGCTCTGCGCGGACGCAAGTGACGGTTGTGAGGCAATTTGCATGTAATAACCTGAGAATTCAGGCGCTGCCTGCACAGGTGCATTTGCGATCGCTGCAGCAGTATCATTGCTCAATGGTGCTGTTTCTTCAGGCTGTGCAACAGGTGCAACTGGTGTTGCAGGAGCTGGGGTAGCAACAGGTGTTGCTGGTGCAGGTGTTGCAGTTTCTTGAGCCAATGCTGTTTCTACAGGCTGTTCTGTTACCGTTGGCGCAGGTGTTGGCGCCGGTGCTGCGGGTGCAGCAACAACTGGTGCAGGCTCAGGTGTTGGCTCAGGTGCAGGCGCTTCACGGGTAATGATCGTGCCATCTGATTGCACGATCACCGTTTGAACACGGCGCGGTGTAACAAGTGGTTGAGTGAGATCATTTGACGGATCCGCAGATGCAACCTCATCATTTGGCGTTAAACGATCAGAGTTTTTATCATCTCCAGCCAAATCACGCCCTTCGAGCGGTAAAATTGAAGGATTAAGCGTTTTTTGAACAATATCAACGGGTTCTTCCGTGCTCTCAACCAATGAAGATTGATTTGCAACACTCACATCATTGCCTTCAACCTGATCATAGACTGCCTGATCTTGATTGGGCACAGATGCGCCACCTGGATCAGCCGGCACTTCTTTTATCGGTGAATTGTCTGCTTTAATGATCACTGGTTCGTTCGAACCGCCAAGGGACGCGCCGGAATTTTGGAAATATAGGTAAGCGCCGCCGCCGAGAAGCAATGCAGCAAGCACACCGACAACCGCCAATGTATTTGAGCTTGAACCGCCTGTTTCATCTTCTGCTACGACGTCTTGATCAAAATTATCAGCATCTTGAGTCACATCGATACGGTCAGGACCGTGGTTAACCTGGGGGGCAGCGTCGACACTTTGTTCCGCAACACCAACATTAAAGAGCTCATTCAGCTCATCCATATCAGCATTGCTGTTACCGGATTCTGTTACGCCAAATGATGTAGACGCTTCAACTGGGCTTGCAGATGAGATAGGAGCAGCCGTTGCTGGCACATCTTGTTCTGGTGATAAATCACCCGAAATCAGTTGTGAAAACTCACGCTCTAGCTCCAAATCCAAATCAACATCAATATTTGATTGTTCTCGGGAGAATTCTTCAACTTTAGGCAATTCAGGAATTTCAAACGGTGCTGTTTCCTCAATATCGGCTTCAGTTTCAGTAAATCCAGATACGTCTAATACATGTTCTAATTCTTCAGTTCTTTCGACAACCTCTTCCGATGCAACCAATTCTGCAAAATCTGGAGGCGTCGACGCGTCTTGCGCCGTCACAACTGACGGAAATGGACGATCAAGCTGAGTATCTGAAACAACCGGTTCCTGCGGAAACACAGGTGGTTGAACAGGCTCAGAACTGACCGCCTCAAATGGAACCTCAGGCGCTGCAGGTGCAATAACCGTTTCCGGTACTTCGCTCACCCCTGCTTCCAAGCCATGCTGAAGTTTTTCTAATTCTTGTTCCAAGTCACTCGACATCTGACCGATATCAAAGCTTGATACTTCATTTGTTTGCTCGGCAGTGGCTTCATTTTCTGAAGAAAAAGGTGACGGTGTGGAAAGTGGATTTGGCAAATCAGCTACCTCAGGTTCGGGTTGCGTCGTGGTAAGTCGTTCAGGAGTTTCCGCAATTGGCGGCGCATCTTGCGGTGTTTCGGGCACAGGCGGCATTACAGGTGTTGCGCGCGACATAACCGGTGCCGCGGGTTCTCCAGCAACAGGCTCAGATACAGGTGCAACAAATGGCTGCTCGACAGGCGCCACTGGCGCATCTTGAACAATCGGAGTTTCAGTTTGTGGTGCAATTTCAGTTTGCGGAACAAAATTAGTTACAGGAGTTGTGTTCTGGGGCTGGCTATGGCTTGGCAAGTCATAACGCGACATATCATCAAGAACATCGTCAATTTCTGGCGCTTGGTTTGATGTGACGCTTGCAGCGGGTACTTCAGAATTTGGCGTTGCCACTTCTGGCGAAACATGAGTGACAGTCTGGGGTTCAACCCCAAACTCACGAAGCAATTCAGCTTCAAGATCGGTAACAGCATCATTAGCCGCACCGCCATTTTTATTGTCGACTTGGCCGTCATCCTGATAGCCGATAATCTTTGCGAGCTCTTCTAACGGATTGTCCGATGGAGCATTCGCAGAATTATCAAATTCTTTGGATTTCTCATTCAGTTTATCGGTCATGGTCGTTTGCTACTCCTAGCAACTTATCTGCCATGCCAATGTGGAGAAATATTGGCACTAACGCATTTCTAGCGGTGCATCTGTTCCAGTAATTAACAATCCAGACCGCAAAACAGAAGCAATCGCGTAAACTAAACCCAGTCTGGCCTTTGTTATTATGGCACTTTCATGGTTAATAAACCGTAATTCCGGACGGTCTTTCCCCAAATTCCAATGCGAATGCAACATGCTTGCTAAATCATAGAGGTAAAACGCGATTTTATGTGGCTCATGACCAAGCGCAGCACTTTCCACCACTCTTGGATATTCTGCCAGTTTCGCGAT
>JAHDFS010000161.1 GCA_020628035.1 Rhizobiaceae bacterium | reverse complement strand
CATACTTATGGCGCTTGCAAGATCTTCGCCATGAACTTCTGTACCAACTCTTGGCTCTATCTTTTTTCCAGTTTCAAAACCTTCAAACAGATCCTGCCATTTGTCCCTCAATGGCGGTTTGACCGGTCCGTAAACACCTGTCGCACGCAATATTATGGGTAGAAAATTTTCATCTGATAGTTTGCAAAGCGCTTGTTCTGTTCTGAGTTTTACAGATCCATAAAGCGTATCTGGCATTGGTTCTAAAGTTTCAACTAAGCATGCACCCGGCTCTTGCACACCATAAACTGCTCGGCTCGACAAGAACAAAACGCGCTTAACCCCGGCTCGCTTTACTGCATTGAAAAGCGCCATGGATCCATCGTGATTACGAAGCTGAAATTCTTCCGGCTTGTCCCCTTCTCCACCACGGTATTTTCCTTGCTCATGGTGAAAAGCTGCATGCACAAATCCATCATAACCATGAAAATCTTCTGGATTATATTCCATGTCAGACAACGCAATTTGTTTAAACGCGACAGGCTGGCTGAAGAAATCCTCAGATGGTTTGTGACGGCCGAGCGCTAGCACGTTGTAGCCTTGGGCTAACAGGCCTTCCACAATAAAGCGGCCAAGAAAACCAGAAGCGCCGCTTACAATAATTCGTTTAGTCACCATCAGTGATTATTATCAATTGGGTTGGGCAGTTCATCAATGTTTGAAATATTGCGACCAGAATAATAGCTATCCCACAGATCTATCAAAATCCTAAGTTGATCTGATTTTGCATGATCTTTCTGCCAAGGTTTTTCATACTGATAATGGATGATGTGGACGGATTTCCAATCCCATAATTCTGGTAAATTAAACCACACATATTGGAGCATGTTATAAAACACCGGTAGCCCGTGCCAATCTGGGTAAAAATACTCCAGAAAGCTTTGATCTGTCCGCCGCCAATATGCATCGGGTTGATCTAATTGCATCAACATATTTTCATATGTAGCCCTTGATGGTTTTGCAACAAATACACCTGAATTCAGCCGATGAAAATCAGCGAGCGTTTCGTAAACATTCGGAGCTGCTGAAAATTCAGGATAAGCAAAAAGCTTATCAATATTACGCACGACAATTGTATCAGCATCTAAGAAGATCACGCGATCAAACTCTGTCATCTCCCATAATCGAAGTTTGATAAAATTATCCAGCGGTGTGTGAAATTTTGGCTTCTCCCCCTTTAGGAAAGGCGATTTTGAATGGATGTTCTTTTTTGCATGTCTCTGATTAAACGCATCCGATGTGGGTAGATGCGCAACAGAACGCAACTCCGCCCCAAGTTCATCAAGTTGAGATAGCGCATTATCTGAAACTGCCGCAGTGTGCAAAACAACAATAGCAGCCTCAGAACCTGAATGCATGATAGACCGCACAAGGGCAACAGCTGCCATCGCATAGTCATCATTTGTAACCAGCGTCACATAAGCATGGAGTGAAGACATGTTATGAAACAATCTTGAGACTTAAATTCTCCACGTCTTTCTCGACAGTTTTAGCGATATCCTTCGTCCATGCGGACACTGCTGGAATGCGGCTGCGATCAACACGATATGAGAACTTTTTGGCGACTTCTAAAACCTCATCAAGCAGCCCCTCTTCCAGAGTAATTGGATCTAACCCCAATTCTAAGAACTTTTCGTTTTTCACCACAAGATCGTTTTCAACGGCTTCTTTTCGCGGGTTTGGAAGATAGGCAATCTTTGCGCCTGTAATCTTTGAAATCAGCTCGGCAAGATCGCGCACGCGATGCGTTTCTGTCATCTGATTGAAAATATGAACTTGATCACCTGCTGCAGGTGCTTCATTTAGTGCAAGTTCAATACAACGCACAGAATCTTGGATGTGAATAAACGCACGTGTCTGACCACCTGTTCCATGAACCGTCAGCGGAAAATCAATCGCTGCTTGGATGAGGAAACGGTTTAAAACCGTGCCATAATCACCATCGTAATCAAAGCGATTGATCAATTGCGGATGAATACGAGTTTGCTCTGTATGAGTGCCCCAAACAATCCCTTGGTGTAGATCGGTGATGCGAACGCGGTCATTTTTCGCGTAAAATTGAAACAGCAACTGATCAAGGCATTTTGTCATGTGATAGATCGAGCCAGGATTTGCTGGATAAAGGATATCTTGCTGCTTGACCTCGCCATCCATTGTTTGGATGCCAACCGGCAAATATCCTTCAGGGATCGCAGCGCCGACAGTTGAATAACCGTAAACACCCATCGTGCCGAGGTGAACAAGATGCGCATCAAGTCCCACTTCAACCATTGCGCTGAGCAAATTGTGGGTTCCGTTCACATTGTTGTTCACGGTGTAATTTTTATGTCGATCGGTTTTCATTGAATATGGCGCTGCGCGCTGCTCAGCAAAATGAACAATTGCGTCAGGGCGATGCTCTGCCAACCAATTTTTTAAAACATCATAGTCTTTTGCCAGATCGATCAGATGAAAATGAATACGACGGCCCGTTTCTGCATGCCAGATACGGGTGCGCTCCTGGATAGAGTCCATCGGGGTTAGGGATTGAACGCCGAGTTCTGTATCAATCCAGCGGCGGGATAAATTGTCGATGATATGAACATCATGGCCCTTGTCTGACAAATGTAATGATGTAGGCCAACCAACGAAGCCGTCTCCGCCAAGTACTGCGATTTTCATAAAACTCTCCAAGTTATTTCCGTCTATTTAGTCTCAATAACAGCCTTTTTTGACAGAATGAAGATAAAGCGCAGAGAATATCGCTAATCCCAAACTCTTTTTTACAGCTTGTATATTTTCAGTAAGTTTTTGTGTCGTTGCAACTGATGCGTTTATCAAAACTGGCGAAAAGGTCAGCACGGCAAAAACCCCATGCTGGCCTCCAATCTGGTATGAGCAAATTTAACTTTGCTGCCTAAACTTCTCAACTGGTAGCCCACCAATACCCCAATCTTCTAAAGCAACTTCATCGATCACAACAAAAGTCGTAACGGGATCTTTATCAAGTACTTGTTTGAGTAAATCACTGGTTCCTTTTATGAGCGCAGCTTTTTCTTCTGCACTTGGTCCCATGCCATTTGGCCCACCTTCTTTGGTGATTTTAATATTTACGTACGGCATTTATGCCTCCTTAGTTTTCGAAATATAGGTGAAAATTTTTGCCATAATGCGCCAACCGTGCTGATCACATGTTAACGTCAGGAAATCGAGATATTCTCTATCCATCATGGTCATTGATGCTCTAACAAAAGCCATTTTCGAGCCACCAAATTCTATCGAGAATATGCGATCCTGCCTTTGTTCACCCTTTTGCGCAGGCGGTGTTCTTTTGTCGACCATTGCAAAATATTCGTCTCGGGATTTGTTCATATAGTCACCTTCGATCATGTTCACATAGCGAAGATCAGGATGAAAAACTTTATCCAGCCGCTTGGTATCTGCATGATAAAGCCCATCGAAATATCCATCCATAAGTTCGACAACATCTACAAATGCATCTTTGTCAACCATTATATTAAACCCTCCGTCGTCATCGCTGTTTGGGCGGTTTCTCGGCTTGCAATACGCGCGGCAAAACGATCGATATTTGGCCATTTTTGCAAATCAATTCCGACAAAGTTGGACCAATTAATCACAACAAACATGTAGGCATCAGCAACTGAGAACATGTTGCCCAAAACATAGTTTCGACCATCTGATAACAGCGCCTCAAGATAATCGAACTTGCCCGCGACATTTTCACCAGCTTTGATTTTATCTTCATCTGTAGCACCATCTGAGAAAAACGGGCCAAATGCTTTATGCAATTCAGATGCAGTGTAATTAAGATGCTCATGCAGCCTTGCACGAGCAACTGAGCCTGATTGCGGTGCTAATTCTCTTTCGGGATGCTGATCTGCAATATATTGCAAGATGGATGCGCCTTCGGTTAGGATATCGCCTGTCTCCAATTCAAGCGCTGGCACATAGCCCTTGGGATTAATTGTCCTGAAATCATCACCGGATTTGGTTTGGCCAAGATCTGTGTCGACCTCAATCAGTTCGAACTCAGCTTTAACTTCCAACAGGGCAATGTGACTTGCCAGCGAACAGGCGCCTGGCTTGTAATACAGTTTCATATTTCTATTCCTCATTTCCATCAGGATTATTCCTGACCGTTGAGAGAGCTAGCAATTAATATGTTCGATTAATAATATTGATTTCTCATGATAATGATCTATTTTTTAGATTATAATTGCATCTTGAGAGAAGACCTAATGACCTACGAACAGCTTGTTGTTTTAAACGCCATCGTCACAGAGGGCACTTTTCGCGGTGCAGCTGACAAGTTAAATAAATCTCAATCTGCGGTTAGTCACATGCTCAAGAAGTTAGAAAGTGAAATAGATATTGTTTTGCTGTCGCGTGAAGAATACCGACCATATCTAACAGATAGAGGAGAAGTTTTTTACCGCCATGCGATGCGCGTAATGCACCAAATGCGCCAACTCAACAGCGTCGCCAAAAGCCTCAGCGCACAACAGGAAGCTGAAGTATTCTTTGTTGTTGCAGCAACATACCCGGTTAAACAGCTTTTAAACGTCATCGGGTCGATTGCCACAGATTACCCTACCACTCATATTCGTCTCTCCAGCGAAAGCATGGGTGGTCCGGTTGAAAAACTCTTGAAAGATGAAGCAGATATTATCATCGCGACGATGGACGGCGTCCCCGCAGATCAAGTTGAAGCCATACCATTTGGCAAAGTTACGATTATCCCTGTTGCGCACCCAGAATTTGAAGCAGCACAAACTACCCAACTTAAAACCATTCAAGAAATGCAGGGTTACACTCAAATTATTATGTCGGGCACGAGTAGCAGCGCATTTGAACAAAGTAGAGATTTGCTACCCGGAGGGCTTCGTTGGACTGTCTCTGATTTTGAGACAAAGAAAGAAATCTTGTTAGCAAGAATGGGCTGGGGCGGCATTCCAACCCATATGATTAAGGACGAATTGGAAAGCGGCAAACTTGTCCCATTAAATATAGAAGGATATCCAACCCGACATTCAAAATTGTTTCAAATTCGCAATCGAAACAAAGAAATCGGTATTGTCGGACAGGCAATTTGGGACAAACTCAAATTGCTAAGCGCTGACACATATGACCAGCGCTCAACATGAGACAAATTAGATAATACGGTGACCACCATCTACCACAAGTGAATGCCCATTGATAAACCCATTATCAATGAGAAACGCCGCGGACTTTGCAATGTCATCAACAGTTCCGACACGACCAACTGGCAATACCGCCGCCGTTGCATCCAAGGTCGATCGCGCTGCTTCCTCACTCATTAAACTGTTCCAAATTGGTGTGTCGATAATTCCAGGCACAATCGTGTTCACACGAACGGGGGCAAGTTCATGTGCCCAAATACGCGCCGCAGCTTCCGTAGCGCCACCCACAGATGCAAACATGGTTGCGCCCGCGATTGGCTTTTGCGTGACGGTGCCTGAGAACAATATGATTGAACCATTTTTTGAAATACGCTTTACACCTTCATGAACACACAGCATCTGCCCCCATTGCTTTGTTTCAAGGATTTGCCGCGCGGCAACTAAATCCATATCGGAAATTGGGGAAAACATGCTGCTAGCAGCTGGTGTAATCAAGTGATCGAACTCACCGGCGACATCGAAAAATTCTGTTATGCTTGCGGTATCAGATAAATCCATGAGGCTGCCAGATGCTTGCGGGCCAAGCTCGGACAAGGCTTGGTCTAACTTACTTTGCTGTCTTGCAGAAACAAAAACTTGAGCGCCTTGCTCGATTAGTAACTTTGCGGTGGCAAAGGCGATTCCTCCGGTGATGCCTGTGATGATGATTTTTTGTGATGACAAATTCATGTTGATCTCCTGTTGTTTTCGTCAACGAAGATCTATGCGCATTCTTGAAATTCTGAAATGGAATGAATAGAATATCTATCATGAAGAAATGGAATATTAAAAACCTCCCCCTGCTTCTTACATTCAAAGCTATTATTGATGAAGGTAGCTTAGTTGGTGCAGCGCAGTCTTTGGATGTAACCCAATCCGCGGTCAGTAAACACTTGGCGCAACTTCGCGAATGGTTGGGAGACCCGCTTTTTGTGCGTACGTCAAGCGGTATGCTACCCACTCCTCGTGCTTTGCAATTGATCGAACAAGTCGAAAAAATTCTCCACGAAAGCGGAAACCTGCTCGCGATGCAGCCCCAGACGCCGATAGAATTTGACGGTGTCTTTCGCCTAGGTGCAACCGATGAAGTTTTGCAGCATATAACACCGAAATTGCTGAAACGTATGCGCAAAGAAACACCAAATCTGCGCTTAACTTGCCTGCCACTTGCAAAAGATTATTCGATTAAAGAACTGGAAACCGGATCGATCAAGTTATTGATCGCTGTTAATTGGCACTCGCCTGAAAACTTAAAACAAAAGCTGCTCTTCCGAGATGAATTTGTATGCGTTATGCACAAAGACAATCCACTGGCACAAAACCACAATTCGATTAATGCTTACGCTGAAGCCTCGCACATTCTTGTTGCGCCATTAGGGCATGATAATAGCTTGATAGATTATGAACTTGCAAAGCATGGTAAAGGCCGGAAGGTTCTTATGTCCGTGCCCAATTTTAGTCTTCTCACGCCCGAATTATTTTCAGAAAACGCGATTACCACACTTCCTAGGCAAGTTGGGGTTAAATTAGCTGAAAACTCAGATCTTATGCTGATGCAACCACCACTGGATTTTGGAGAAGTGAATTATTTCGCGCTATGGCACGAACGTTTTGACAATGATCCAAAGGTAAAATGGGTCAGGCACTCACTTGAACAAATTTACAAATAAAGACCGATATAATTGGTGCACCCGGCAGAATTCGAATCTGCGACCTCTGCCTTCGGAGGGCAGCGCTCTATC
>JAHDFS010000160.1 GCA_020628035.1 Rhizobiaceae bacterium | reverse complement strand
ATGCGATGGAAAACGCATTTTCGCGCCACAAAGCAACGACCCGTATTATTTCCGGGGTCTATCAATCTGATTATGATGGTGATCCTGAATATGAGAATCTGAAACAGAAAATTTCAGCCATCACGACTGAGCGCGATAAAAAACCGCATATCCTCGTCGCAAAAATGGGACAGGATGGCCATGACCGTGGCGCGAAAATCATCTCAACTGCCTTTGCCGATATGGGTTTTGAAGTCGACTTATCTGATATGTTTGAAACGCCTTTAGAGGTGGCGGACAAAGCGATTGCAAGTCAGGTGGATGTGATCGGCGTATCTTCGCTCGCTGCCGGGCATAAGACACTCATCCCTGAGCTTATTGAAATGCTTAAAGAGCGAGATGCAGATGACATTATTGTGGTTTGCGGCGGGGTGATTCCTGAGCAAGATTATCAGATGCTCAAAGATGCCGGTGTTGCTGAAATTTTTGGACCAGGTTCTAACGTTTTGGACGCTGCAAATGCTGTATTGGGTCAAATTACTGGACAATTGCGCAATAATTAGCGCGAAAATTCAATAATTTAAACAAAAGACATAAGCTCACCCGAAAGTATTAAACAGAATTTTAATAAGATTGGCCGATACTAAAACCTAGTATTTTCACTGTAGTAGGTCGTATGTAATGGTCGGGCAGAAATCGTCCAAAGGAAAAATTAATGATACGGGGGGGAATTTCCTTTCTCGTTTGATCGTCGAGGAAAAGCGCGAATTTGTTCGCCGCCAGATGTATGCGCCATGCAAAGTTTGCTACATGAAAGATGGCCTGCGCGGTTATAGCACCATGAAGGGCATGATTGTTGATTTGTCTGAAGGTGGCGCGCAGTTAAAACTGCCATTTATGCTAACCCGTGGCCAGGACTTATATCTTCTTTTGCAGAACTTTCCCTATAAGCTGGCAGCCGTGGTGATTGAGGTAACTGAAGCGGGCATTCATATCAAATTTGCGAATAACATTCCTGCTGAAGCTGTCCACCAAATCGCCTCAGGGCGACCATATGTGAAGCCGGGCAAAGCCAAACCGCCCCAAAAAGCTTCTAAGTAAAACTCCCTACACACGCAGAAATAAGGCCAAAGCGTTGCACAAACGCCATAGCTTTATATTTTATGATAACATTCGCGTTATAAATCAGTTTAGTACTTGCAAGTCGTTATTAATACAAAATAAACCATAACCATGAGATTTGCTGCCTAAGCGCAAATCACGATCGGGGATAACGAGAATAACTATGCAACGTCGCAATTTTCTTCAACTTGGGTTGATTTCAACATCCGCACTATTGGCTGGCTGTACAACATCAAGTGAAACAACTGAAAAAGTTTCCAATTCGCCGTTAAAGAATAAAGTTGGAACAATTTATTCTGATGCATATGGTTCAGTAACGGATGGGGGATTTCGTATTCCTGCAGTTCCGATCAACAAACTGGATAAAAAATATCATCGTCAGATTGTCCGCTATAAAACCAAACATCCTAAGAACACGGTTATTGTGAATACAAGACAACGCCATCTTTATTATGTTCTAGGTGGCGGAAAAGCCGTTCGTTATGGCATTGGTGTGGGGCGTGCAGGATTTGCTTGGGAAGGTGAGGCCTATGTGGCTTGGAAACGCCCATGGCCAACTTGGACACCTCCAAAAGAGATGATCCAGCGTCAACCAAAGCTGAGAAAATATGCCGATGGTGGCATGGAACCTGGATTGCGCAATCCGCTTGGCGCCCGGGCATTATATTTGTTCGACAGCAAAACCAAGCAAGACACATTGTATCGTCTGCACGGTACACCTGAATGGAATTCAATTGGTACAGCAGCGTCATCTGGCTGTATTCGTCTCATCAACCAGGATGTGATCGATCTTTACGCCCGCGTTAAGCCGGGGCGACGCACAAAAGTGATTGTCATTCAGTAATAAACTCGATTTTTCACAAAAAAGCCTCGAAGTTGAATGTACCAACTCCGAGGCTTTTTAATTTGAACAAGCGAGACTTAACTCGCCTTCAATTCCAAACGACGGCGATGTAGGACCGGTTCTGTATATCCGCTTGGCTGTGCTCTGCCGTCCAACACTAATTCAAGTGCTGCTTGAAACGCGATTGATCCATCGAAATTTCCAGCCATGTTCATATAGTTTGCATCGCCTTCATTTTGACCATCAACGACAGCCGCCATTTTTTGCATTGTATTGACAATCTGTTCTTCGTTCACAACGCCATGATGCAGCCAGTTTGCCATATGTTGTGCTGAAATACGCAAAGTTGCACGATCTTCCATAAGGCCAATATTGTTAATATCGGGCACTTTTGAACATCCCACACCCTGATCAACCCAACGAACTACATAGCCCAAAATGCCTTGCGCATTGTTATCAAGTTCGTTTTGAATGTCCTCAGGTGTCCAATTCGGATTTTTTGCCACAGGAATTGACAAAATGTCATCGATATTGGCGCGACCGCGAGACGAGATTTCTGATTGCACGTCCTTCACGTTGACCTTGTGATAATGTGTAGCATGAAGTGTGGCCGCAGTTGGTGATGGTACCCAAGCCGTATTGGCGCCAGCTTTTGGATGCCCAATTTTCTGCACAAGCATTTCTGCCATCATATCAGGCATAGCCCACATGCCTTTACCAATTTGCGCGTGACCGGAAAGACCGCATTCAAGACCAATATCCACATTCCAATCTTCGTAAGCGGCAATCCAAGCAGCTTGCTTCATATCACCTTTACGGATCATTGGACCTGCTTCCATGGATGTATGCATTTCATCACCAGTACGATCCAAGAAGCCAGTATTGATGAATACAACACGCTCTTTCGCAGCACGGATACATTCTTTAAGGTTCACCGTTGTGCGACGCTCCTCATCCATAATGCCCATTTTGAGCGTGTTTGGTGTCATGCCCAATGCCTCTTCAACGCGAGTGAAAATCTCGCTGGCAAAGGCAACTTCATCAGGGCCATGCATTTTAGGTTTCACGATATACATGGAACCTTCTTTAGAGTTGACGCGGCGACCATCTGGTCCTATATCGCGCAATGCAATCAGACCAGTTATCATAGCATCCATCATGCCCTCTGGCACTTCATTGCCGTCTTTATCTAAAATGGCTGGGTTGGTCATGAGATGTCCGACATTGCGGATGAGCATCAATACACGACCTGACAAAGAAAAGCCTGAACCGTCTGGCGCGGTATAATCGCGGTCAGGATTAAGCTTTCTGACAATGGTTTTGCCATTCTTTTCAAGCGTTTCCTCAAGATCACCCTTCATTAGGCCAAGCCAATTGCGATAGACAATTGTTTTATCTTCGCCATCAACTGCTGCGATGGAATCTTCACAATCCATGATGGATGTAAGCGCTGATTCTAAAACAACATCTGAAATCCCTGCAGGGTCATCGCTGCCAATTGGGCTGTCTGGATTGATCACAATCTCAACATGCATGCCATTTTTCACAAGCAAGATCTTCTTTGGTGCATCCGCCTCACCAGCAAATCCTACAAATTGACCTGCGTCTTTGAGGCTTGCTTTGTCTCCACTTGAAAGCTCAACTTCGAGAGCGCCATTTGAGACGGATAGATTTTTCACATCATGCCAATTGCCAGAAAGTGGTGCGCTTTCGTTCAAGAAATCGCGCGCCCACGCAATCGCCTTGGCACCACGAACAGGATTATAGCCTTTTCCTTTTTCCGCACCATCTTCTTCGGAAAGCACATCCGTGCCGTAAAGCGCATCATAAAGCGAACCCCAACGTGCGTTTGCAGCGTTGAGCGCAAATCGCGCATTCATAATCGGCACAACAAGTTGAGGGCCTGCAATTTCGCAGATCTCTTTATCAACATTGGCTGTGCTGACCGAGAATTTATCGCCTTCAGGAACGAGATATCCGATCTCTTTCAGGAAGTCTTTATAAACTTCAAGATCATGCGGGGCGCCATTTTCCCGATGCCAATCATCGATCTTGTTTTGTAGATCATCACGCTTGGCCAAAAGTTCTTTGTTTTTTGGGGCAAGGTCGTGAATAAGCGCTGAAAAATGTTCAAAAAACCGATTTTCATCCACACCTGATCCAGGCAGCGCTTCGTTGACGAGAAAATCATAAAGCTCCTGATCGATTTTCAGATCGTTGCGGTCTTGCATAGCCATATGTTGCTCCACTTTATTATATGATTGAATTTTTCTATCGTTAATAAAGACAGGCAATTATTTGTCAATCGAGGGCTAAAGAATAAGATTGTTTCTTTTTTAGAAATAATCTTATTCTTCTAATGATCGCGCTGTGTGACAGACATGGGTAATCCACCCTGCGGCTGGACCGTAAGTTTTTGTACCGGCCATGGATCTGTTTGATCTGTGACCTCAAATCTGTAGTGTCGTAATAGCACGCCAAGAGCGATGATTGCCTCTTGCAAGGCAAAGGTTGCGCCGATGCAAACGCGCGGACCAGCACCAAAGGGAAGATATTGAAATCTATGCAGTTTTGCCTTGTTCTCGGGCAAAAAACGTTCGGGACGAAAGACACGGGGATTGTCCCATAATTTTTCGTGGCGATGCAATGTCCAAGGCATCACCAAAACCGTTGTATCCTTTTCAATTGTCACCACTTCACCTGTTGATGATGTCCATTTATCATCCGTGAGCGGCGCGCGATTGATCGAAGGCGCAGGCGGGTAGAGCCTCATTGTTTCTTCAAAAACGGCACGCGTCCAAGGCATCTGATCGAGCCAATCAACAGGATCAACATTATTTTCGTGAACTTTGTCGGCTTCTTCTTCCATCAATCTGCGGTGTTTTTCGGAATTTGCCACGCAATAAAGCGCCCAACCCAATGCGCGTGCTGTGGTTTCGTGACCTGCGCCGATAAAGGTGATGATGTTGTCTTCAATTTCCGAGCGCTTTAGCCCATCAGGCGCTTCTTGACGTAAAAGCAACGTCAAAAAGTCCTCTGGCGCTTCTTTTTCGCTGTCATTCATCATTTTTCTGCGTTTATCGGCGGTGCCCGAAACAATTTTTCGGAATTTACGCATGATCGGAATGCCCAGCATGCGCCGAAAACGTGGGACCCACCACGGCGCTTTGATCAAATCCAGCGGGTCAATGCGCCCCATAGTGTGCAGCAGACGGTCAACATCATTGGATAAATCATCGCTTTGGGAGACAATATCGTCCGAAAATAGGGTTTCAGCGAGTATTTCATAGGTCATTTCAGTCATATCGACCGACACATCGACCAAACCATTTGAAGAAGCGATTGGTGCATATTTTTCCGCATATTGAACAGCACGCTTATGCATGAGATCAGCAAAACCTTTCGCATGGCGTGGCGCAAAAACGGGTGCAACCGATTTGCGCGATCGTTTCCAAACCGTGCCTTCTGCTGTGAGCAGGCCATCGCGCAATATTGGTCTTAAAATCAATTGGCGCACGGTTGCCATACGATAATTCTTGGCGTTTTCGACCAAAACATAATGTACAAGATCGGGATCATTGGCAATTAAGATGCGTTCATTCAAGAATTTGGTCTTAATCCATGGCAATGTGTAGGACGGCTGCCCCCATACTTCCAAAGGGTTTGATAAGGTCGATCTTATCACCTCAAAAATTGACGGAATTGTCGTCCGCGGGATCGGCGCGGGAGGCACAAATTCGACATTTTTATCTACTATCTTGTCCATAATTACATCGTACTTATCTAACATTTTGGTCAATCATACGCCAAGGCTCTGAATTATCGAAAAAATCCGTGAAAATACCCACGAAAATGACCTGCAAATTTGGCATTCAAAGCACTTACGATTATAGATTAACCATATGATTTTTGCATGATTCGCATGTCTGAATATACATACGTAATCAAACGGGATTTGGGTTTTTATGAACGACACTCCAATTGACGAAAATGGCGCAGAATATGGTGCCGATTCCATCAAAGTTTTAAAAGGTCTCGATGCGGTCCGCAAACGCCCTGGTATGTATATTGGTGATACCGATGATGGTTCTGGTCTGCACCACATGGTCTATGAGGTTGTCGATAACGCCATTGACGAAGCACTTGCTGGCCACGCGGATCTCGTCACTGTCACGTTAAATGCTGACGGATCTTGCACAGTGACCGATAATGGTCGCGGGATCCCAACAGGCATTCACGAAGAAGAAGGCGTATCCGCTGCCGAATTGATTATGACACAGCTGCATGCTGGCGGTAAGTTTGACCAAAACTCTTATAAAGTTTCAGGCGGTTTGCATGGCGTGGGCGTTTCTGTGGTGAACGCGCTATCTGTTTGGCTGAAAATGAAAATTTATCGCGACAATGGCGTTCATGAGATGAGCTTCACCCATGGTGTTGCCGATGCTCCGCTTGAACAAACTGGTGATCATTCTGGTCGATCCGGCACGCAAGTGACTTTCTTGCCTTCGCCTGACACCTTCACCATGACCGAATTTAAGTATGAAACGCTTGAGCACCGCTTACGCGAACTTGCCTTCCTTAATTCCGGTGTTCGGATTGTTTTGACCGATAATCGTCATTCGGATGTGCGAACGGATGAGCTTTTCTATGAAGGTGGTTTGGAAGCCTTTGTGCGCTATCTGGATCGCACAAAAAAGCCGCTTGTTGATGATCCTATCACTATTTCGAGCGAGCGCGACGGCATTACCGTTGAAGTCGCCATGTGGTGGAATGAAAGCTATCATGAAAATGTTCTATGTTTTACCAATAATATCCCGCAACGCGATGGTGGTACACACTTAGCTGGCTTTAGAGGCGCGCTCACACGGCAGGTGACAGGTTACGCTGACCAATCTGGCCTTACCAAGAAACAAAAGGTTTCGCTCACCGGCGATGATTGCCGTGAAGGTTTAACGGCTGTGTTATCGGTAAAAGTACCTGACCCAAAATTCTCATCTCAAACCAAAGATAAGCTTGTGTCATCTGAAGTTCGTCCCGTTGTGGAAAGCCAGATGAACGAGGCTTTGGGTATGTGGCTTGAAGAGCATCCAAATGAAGCTAAGATTTTGGTTGGCAAAGTTTGTGAGGCAGCGCATGCGCGCGAAGCTGC
>JAHDFS010000017.1:3627-38463 GCA_020628035.1 Rhizobiaceae bacterium | reverse complement strand
CGCAGGCAATTGCAGTTATTGTAAGTTTCTTCATGCCCTGTACTCCCTGATTTTTACAAGTCTTTTAGTTTGTCACGAATATTAAATTCTTCGGTGGTGTTGTAAAGAAGAAATTTATTCTCAAAAAACCTCTATTTTTATTGTAATTCGGCAAAATTACACGAATAAGGTGAGTGTACACTCAAAAAAGTATAAGGAAATCTCGTAAAAATACTGGTCTACTTTTCGGGTCATGCATCCATTTTGACCCACCGCATCGATTGGAATTGCTGAATTGGTGGAAAATGAGACTAACGTCTGCTGCTACGGCTTTTTAGAGCCAAACTGAACTTCATGCATGCGCTGTTAGGTTGTAGATTTTTTTATCAATTGGTAAGAAATGTACACAGTTTTCCGTGGTCCATCTCAGAAAATGTACGATTTTTCACAGATCAGAGCATCTGGTAACTTTAATTACAGAAATTCCGGTTGAATTAAGCCTAGGATATCTTCCAGGGAAGGGTGATGATTTTTTTTTATTGCCAAGCTTAGAAAATAATTTCGATTCTATTTTTAAAAGTTCAAAAGGGCGGTTTTAGATCGCTTAACCTTTGATATATCGATGCGCGGCATAGAGCGATAATGTGGCGGCATTGGATACATTAAGCGATTTGATCGCGCCCGGCATATCAAGCCGCGCTAAGTCAGAAACGATGGTGCGCGTTTTATGGCGGAGCCCTTTGCCTTCTGCACCCAAAACCAATGCGATCTGTTGTTTAGAAAATGTCTCTTCCAAAGCATGAGGACCTTCAGAATCCAATCCAATCGTCTGGAACCCGACAAAATGAAGTTCATCAATCGCATGGCCTAAATTTTTCACTTGGATATGATCAATCATTTCCAAAGCGCCAGAAGCTGATTTGGCCAACACACCGGTTTCTTGCGGACTGTTACGGGCGGTTGTTATGAGCGCACCGGCACCCATGGCAACCGCAGAGCGCATAATCGCGCCAACATTATGCGGATCGGTCACTTCATCAAGGACGACAACTAGATGTGTGTCGGTCAACTCTTCAAGACTTTTGGCATGTAAAGGATGCACTTCAGCCACAATGCCTTGGTGAATGGCATCTTTACCCAACATTTTATCAAGCTCGCGCGCATCAACAGTTTCAACAGGGAAGGGCATGTTGCCTATTTCGCCAACATTAAGACGATCCCATGCATTATGAGTTGTCAAAAGGCGGATGATTTTGCGTTTGGGGTTTTCCACAGCAGCGCGAACCGTGTGAAGTCCATATATATAAAGCGCGCCAGACCCAGAGCGTGGACCACCCTTATTGCGAAATTTACTGCCGCGCGCAGCGTTTTGATTGCGCGAAGAAGCACCTTCAGACTTTGCCGCTTTACCTTGGCGGTTGTCTTTAGACTTATTCGCACCAAAGCGCGAACCACCTGAACGGTTATTTGGGCCTGATCTATTGTCTTTACGCTCTCTCATATCCCACGCTTATAAGCAAAAGCGGACAAGGTGCAATAATAGTTTGGTAACTCAAAGCAATGAAATGAAAATAATTGCAATTCTTGTGTTGACAGAAACGACAACGGGCTTCATAACGCCGCTCAGATTCATAAACAGGTTTCACTTGATTTGGATCTTACAGGTAACTTGTTTATCTGAACAAGGTAACGGTTTCCGGAGGGATGCCAGAGCGGTTAAATGGGGCGGACTGTAAATCCGTTGGCTTAGCCTACGTTGGTTCGAATCCAACCTCCTCCACCATTGCTTAATTTACCTGACCAACATGGCAACGGTCAGGATTGTTGACGAGACATCGTCGATCTGTCTTACGCGGGCGTTGTGTAGTGGTAAGACCTCAGCCTTCCAAGCTGATGACGCGGGTTCGATTCCCGCCGCCCGCTCCAGACAATAACCCCACTTTGCATAATGTTCGAACTGATGGTTCAATGCGATCCGCTTATCGCTTGTTCTTGCCAAAAAAATAACGGGCCAAAAGACCCGTTATCTCATTTCAGTTTTAAACTGCCTGTGATTAGTTCGTTAGTCTCGTCAGTGTTTTGGTTGTGTGATCACCGATATATTCAAACACTGCAACCAACTCATCCGCGGTTTCTGGCTCAAAATAATGACCTGCCGAGCTGGCGCAATAGCTCAGCAAATTCTGGCCGCGTTCAGGCGCTGCAAATGCCACGGAGAAAATACCAATTCCGTCATTCTTTGCTTGATCGCAAATAGCTTTGGTCAAATTATCATCAGCATTATGGTTGTTCGAACCATCTGTCATAAAGACAATAAAGCGTTCTGGAATTTGACCATTCATCGCTTGGTGCGCGGATATTTCCGTTCCATCAGAAAGTTTAAGCGTATCAAATGCTAGATCCATAGCATCAGTCGATGAAGTTCCACCGTCAGCGGATAAATCTTCGATAAAGGTGTTGGTATGGTTCACACCCCATGCAATATCAATCTCTTCGTCCTGAAAACTCTGGTAAGACACTGCGCCTGTACGCACATATTTTGCTTCCGGATCCGCAGTTTCCATTTGGCCCAGCATGGTCGAAGCGGCAGTTTTTAACATCCGCAGTTTCGATGCTCCAACATTGGCAAACACGTCATCCCAATGATCAAGGATATCGAGCGCATCATTTTTCTCGCCGGCATAGGCTGGACCATAGCAGTAATTATAGGCCGTTTGAGTATTTGTCGAAGGAGATTCCCCGATACTTAGTAAAAATGCCACGCGATCACTGTTGGATGAAAGGATATCATCACAATCATCTGTGTCATAATTTCCAATGATAAACTGGATCTGTGATTCATTTAATCCATAGACATAATGTGCTTCATAAATATTTGCGCTGATGCGACTGGCATCGCCGCGATCCTCATTAAGAATGTCTTGTATCGCTTCGGCTTCATCTGTCGGCCAATACATGGATCCAGACACATCAACCACGATATTCATGGAAAATGCGCCTTGCACCTGTTCGTTGCTAGTTGTGGAAGAGGATTCGATGGTCACATCCATCTTGTCCCGGCCAACAACAGCGGATAATCCGTTTGATTTTATATCTGCAGCTGAGCGGATGGCTACGGTCCAGGTCGTCACATTTCCATCGATGATTTCATCAACATCAACATTAGATGTGTGATTAAGCTCAATATAGCGATCATTATATGTCGCCATTTGAGCTGCCAGCAAATCCTGCGCAAAATTTTCAGCCTCGTGGAGCTCCAGTTCACCTGATGCCATGCGCGTCGCAACAACCAAGCTCACACTATCAGCAGAAGCTTGCATGCGTTCCTTTAGCGACATTGTATTTGCAATATCAAGAGCCATGCCACCGGCAATGAACAATACCGGTGTTAGGATCGCCGCCATCGTGACGAAGCTCCCTTGTTCTTGTTTGCAAAAATCAGGGAAGATTTTAGATAGTGGTCTCAAAATTTCACTCCATTCGATAAAGTATAAAAAATAAAAGCGACCTCACTGACCCGTAATTATCACAATTGAGTGTGGGATTTCTTAGGATAAATGATTGTATTTATTTAATATTTTAATGAGTTTTTGCGCTGTTCCATTAAGTAGGATTTACTGAAACCCTTTGCTCTTTGGCAGATCTGCTCGGTTTTTGATGTGAAACCTCATTCATCCAAAGGGGCGCATTTTTAATGCCGATTGATCACACTGTTCGTTTCATATTGAGACAAAAAATAACAGGCTCAAAAGCCTGTTATTAAATCTCAGAAATATAAACCGTGATTACATAGTCAATCGGGTCAATGTGTTGGTGGTTTTGCTGCCAATATATTCAAAAACATCGACCAATTGGCTGGCAGTTTCAGGTTCAAAATAATGATCGGAGGACGTCGCGCAATAGCTCAACAATGCTTGCCCGTCTTCTGGAGCTGCAAAAGCCACGGTATAAATTTCAATCCCCTCGCTTTTAGCTTCATCGCAAATGTTTTGGGTCGCAGTATCATCAGAATTATAGTTATTTTCACCATCAGTCATAAAGACGATAAATCGGTCTGGCTGCTGTCCATTTTTTTGATAATGCTCAGTCTCTTCAGTGCTGTTGGAGCGTTTAAGATTTTCAAATGCCCAATCCATGGCGTCCGTAGATGAAGTGCCACCATTGGCTTTAAGATCATTGATGAAGTTTTTCGTATCAGTTATGCCCCATTCCAAATCAATTTGATCATCCAAAAAGCTCTGATAAGTCACAGCACCCGTACGAACATATTTTTCTTCAGGGTCAGCAGCAGCCATCTGATCGAGCATGTTTGACGCTGCATCTTTTAAGAGGCGTATCTTAGAGGCATCAATATTTGCAAATACCAGCTCCCAATTGGCAAAAATTGTTTCAGCGTCCCCCTTTTTCGCCGCATATGCTGGGTGATAACAGTAATTGTAAGCCAAATCAGCATCGGTCGAAACGGACTCGCCAATGCTTTGTAAAAACTCAACTCGATCATTATAATTGTCTTCCACATCGCGGCAGTCATTAACGCTATAATTCTGCATGATAAAAAGTATCTGCTCTTCGGATAATCCATAAATATAATGCGCTTCATAAAGGCTTGCACTTACGCGACCGGCATTGGCACGACTGTCATTTAATAGACCTTGCATCGTGACAGCCTCGTCCGTTGGCCAGGCCATGGAGCCCGACACATCAATAACGACTGACATTGAAAATGCACCCTGAGTGACTTCCGTCGAGGTTGTTGAGCCAGAATTCACCGAGACGGTCATAAGTTCTTTGCCGATGAGGTTTGAAAGGGCGTTTGATTGCATATTGGCTTGAGCTTTAAGCGCAAGGTTCCAAGTTGTTATATTTCCATCAACGACTTCACTTATTTCAGCACTCACATCATAGGAGAGCTGATTATAACGCTCATTTAACGCCGATAATTGAGAATTCATATAATCCTCGGCAAAATCTTCTGCGTCATCAAGATCAAGCTCACCGCTTGAAATGCGTTTGGCCACGGTTAGATTTGTACCATCAGCAGCTGATTGGAGGTGTTCTTTCAGCGTCATGGTGTTTGTAACGTCAATCGCCATGCCACCTGCCACAAATAAACAAGGGGCTAATATCGCCAAGGACATAACGAAATTTCCGTTCCTGTCCCGAGATAGATCCTTCGACAAGTTTTTAAGTGAATTAAATCCACGGGCCATTCATTCAACTCCCATAGGGTTGATTGTGGTCCCGCAAACTTTCTGATTTTGGAGGTTAACCGAAAAATATGGATATTCGATTAGCCTGTTTGCTAAAATTTTATCGATCTAAGAATTGATCGCGTTTGATGGAGCAATCCGCATCGCCGCCCTGGTCAATAAAGCGATAAAAACACCGGTATTTGTTCGCTCTCATGGATGAATTCCAAACCTTCAATGAGCGGTAGCATGATGATAAAGACCAACACATCGCGAAATGTTTTAAACAAAGCTGTTGGAGAGAAGGTGGTTTCACCACCATCTTTGTATAAGCTAAAATTCGGCCAAAACATAGGTGTTGCCGCAGCATAAGTTTGGTATTCGGCTTTAAACTTTTCGCTCAGGAAATTGGCTTCTTTCTGTGCTGTGATCATGAAGACGAGATAGCTGACCAAACCAAGTAGGATGGCAACCAGTAAAGAGCCGTAGGCAAGTCCTACGCCGATCACACCAAGAGTGGAAAAGACATAAAGCGGATTGCGCGTCATGGAATAGGGGCCGGTTGTCACCAGCTCAGAATTTTTGCGGCTTCCGACAAACAAAATACTCCACAGTCTGCCAAATACGCAGGTAAAGACCAAAAGATAACCTAAAAATTCCAGAGTTTCGCGCATGGGCTGGTCATCAGTCCAAACAGGCTTGGAAAACAATAAGGATGCAATGGCAATCATGCCAAAGACTTGTAATATTCGAATACGCTTTTTTTGATCAAATGGAATTGGATTGAATGTGGCGGACATTTGTGGCTCCCTCTTTGCAAACGATTTGTGGCGTTTGATAAGTGGAGTTATCAAAATCAAATACGGCAAAATTAAGTATATGTGAGGGATCAAATTGTCAGACGAATTATCAGAGGCAGTCGTTGAATCGGTCAAATATTATCTCAACCGCATAGAGCATATTCTCACAAAGCTTGATCAAGATGAGAACGCTAAGCGTTATCTTGGTGTCAAACTTGCACCCGATATGTTGGATACAGGTTTTAATTTTGCGGTCGCGATTAAATTTGCAGCGCGCACATTATGTCCGCCAGCAAAGCTTGATATGCCGGAAATCCCTGAAGTGCAGAATTGCGCAACGCTGTTGGCATATGTGCAAGAGGTTCGTGGTGTCATTGCGTCAATCACTGCCCAACAGGTGAGGGCACCTGTTTCCCATATTGCCGGCGAAGGTGAACTTCATCAAAGCGCAGAGGACTACATCACAAAATTTGCGCTTCCCAATATGATCTTTCACATCACAATGGCTTATGCCGGTTTAAGACATGCAGGGTTTAACATCGGCAAAGCCGATTTCGATGGGCTGCATGTATATTGAGTTGGTGTTGCACGTGCCGTATTGGTTTCAATAACGTATTTCAACAATTTCAGAACAAGCGCATTCTGAACAAACCCCCACCAAAATTCATCAAATTTTTGCGATAACGGATAGTTTTATTTGAAATTTTGGCAAATCAGCCTATCTTGGGCAATAATGACACTTTAATGACATCTAAGATTCTTGAACCAATCTTGGGAAATATTGGGCGCAGAACAGGGCTAAAAACATGCACATCATATTGTTGATTGGCGTCTTGCTAATTGTTCTTCACTTGTTTGTTCGTGAGCGAACCATGCTCATCAATGGACAGGTTGGGCCGTGGACACGCCGTATTAGGGGTTTTAACCGCTGGTCTCCGGTGCTCTTCTTCATCGTTCTTGCGCCACTTGTTGCCATGGTGCTCTATGTGTTCGGCTCAGTTGTCTTTGCGCTGATCTTTTAATTTTTTTTCACCTCACAACCTGATCACAAAAAAGCGTTTGAAGTTGATGTGCATCTTCAGCGATTGCGCACTACACTTAAATTCAAGATCAATCGCAGTGATTTCGATGCGTAAAAATAGGATAGATATAGGTTAAGATTGAAGTTGAAGTTCTAAACTGCCATCGGATGAATTGCATAAGGAAGGTGTTGAAAATGAGACGCAAACTATATGCATTATTGATGATGTCAGCCATGGCTTTCAGCCTGCAGACAATCACAACGGTAAATCCTGCTTCAGCGCAACTGGGTGCGTCTGCGCTTCCTTTTGATCAAAGCCGCAATCAATTCAGCTTCGCGCCGGCACTTGAACCAGCCTTTAAATCTGTGGTGTTCATCCAAAACGGCGCATTGGGCGAAGATGGCGAGATTAGGCCCCAAGCGATCGGTTCTGGCGTCGTCATCGATAAAGACCAAGGCCTTATTCTGACCAATTCCCATGTGGTTGCCAATGGCACACATTTCCGCATTCAACTCTCCGATGGTCGTTGGATGGATGCAGAGCTCATCGGCCGGGATGCGCCCACCGATATTGCTGTATTAAAAGTGCAAGGCACAATCAAAAACGAGATAACAATTGCGGATTCTGATAATTCCCGGGTGGGCGACATTGTGTTTGCGCTTGGCTATCCGCTTGGCTTGGAGCAAACGCTAACCTTTGGCATCATCAGTGGGCTAGGGCGCTCCACAGGCGACCAGGGGCTCTTTGATTTCATTCAAACCGATGCTGCGATCAATTCTGGTAACTCAGGTGGTGCGTTGCTGGACAGCCAAGGACATTTGATCGGCATCAATACATCCATTTTATCGCAATCTGGTGGCAATATTGGTATTGGCTTTTCCGTCCCTTCACAAGTTGCCATGCAGGTGGCTGAACAATTGGCGCAATATGGCGTGGTTCGTCGAGGCGCAATTGGCGTAACACTTGATAGCGTGTCAGAGGAAGATTCCGATCGTGTCGGCATTGATCATTGGGATGGCGCCACTGTTGTGAGCGTCGAAGAAGGATCACCCGCTGACCTTGCCGGATTAAAGCCAGGTGATGTCATCACAGGATTTAATGGTCGCTATGTTAAATCACCAAGGTCATTGCGCACCTGGATCGGTGTAAGTGAAGCCGGAACACCGCTTGAAATTACCTATAAGCGCGAAGCACAAGATTTTGCATCATTAGAGCTTGAGGCAAGACTAATTGATCCGTCACCCGTTGCTGGACTTGCAGCGCTTGGTGCCGGCATTCGTGCCATAACCGAGGATGACAATCTACCCGAACGGATCAGCGGCGTTGTGATCAACGAGCTTGAAAAGCATTCTCCAGCCTATTCTGCTGGTCTTAAAATTGGCGATGTGATTGTTGCGATCAACAATGAGCATGCAGCCTCTCAACAGGTTTGTGACCGATTGGTCAGCGAAGCCGATGGTATTGTGCGGATGATGATCTATCGCGAGGGCAGGATCATGCCTTTTGATATCACATCCTAGCGGGATCTAACTATTTCGGTTTTTAATTGGTGCTTAATGCGTATGGTTGCGCTGGCCCATGAAATGCTGAGCATCCATAACTGGGAAATCGATGTCGATCGCGCCGCTTTTCGCAAAATTAAGCGTGGCTTTAAAACGAGTGTCTTTCACCAATGGGGATTGAAGCGACATGAACATGATGTGCATCCCACCGGGTTTTAATGTCACAGTGGCGCCGGGTTCAATGACAATGCCTTGCTCGAGCTGACGCATTTTCATCACGTCACCTTCCATTTTCATTTCATGAATTTGCAATTCGTTGGCAATATCAGTTTCGCCTGAAATAAGCGTATCAGATGTTGAACCTTTATTGGTGATGGTTAAATATCCACCACCCACTTTTGCACCCGGCACAGTTTCCCGCGCGGCCACATTTTCAATGACCAAATCCCCAAGCATGAACATGGCTCCATCAGTCGCGTGTTGATGCTCCTGATCATGGTTTTCTACACTCTGGCTTTCGGCAAAGGCACTTGGCGTGTCCAAGACAACACGCACAGCCACTGAACCTATTGCAAGGATCACGGCAAAGGCCGCTATGAGAAATTTCATGTTCATTGAATGCTCCGAAAGGTGAATGCCGCTAATTTAGTTCGCAAACTGGAAGTTCCCAGATGACAATTTGTCACTTCAAGTCTCAATAATTAATTCGCATCTACATTTATCTAACAATTGCGCCCGCGTTTGTGTTGATGTTTAATGGCGGCAAATTTTGGAGAATATGGGGCGAATTATGAAATTCATTCAAAAGTCACTGATCGCTGGCGCATTGGCACTGGCATCAACAGCAGCACAAGCGGGCACAGGAGCCGAGGGCTATTTTACGATTTATAACAACACCGATAACAACGTTATCGTTGGCTTTTACACCAATGATGGTTCTGGCTGGAGCGACAATTGGCTTGATGGTGATGTGGCAATTGAACCGGGCGAGGGCTCAGAGGTTGAGTTTATTGCAGATACAGGTGCCTGCGATCAAACCTTTGCGGTAGGCTGGCTTACTAATGATGGTGGCGAAACAGTCGATGATCCGATCGATATCGACATTTGTGATGCATCCAATGTCTATCTCGATGATAACGAGATTTATTACGACTAAGCTAAAAGCTAAGAATTTTGCGCGATGAATGCATCGAGTTTGTCGCGCATCACCACAAGCCGCGGGTCATCGTTATAGTTTTCAAGCTGATCAAGCGGCACCCATTTCAAATCATTTGATTCATCAGAAATATTGAGCGGTTCAATTTCGTCCGCCTCAAACAGATATCGCACATCGTAATGCAGATGCGCTGGCACGCCTTTGTGTTCAGGAATTGGATGAATATCGATGTCCAAGATTTGTCGGCTGACCGGATCTATTCGAGTGAGGCCACTTTCTTCATAAGCTTCTTTATGGGCGTTATAAAATGGGTCTTTAATCCCATCACAATGCCCACCCAGTTGGAGCCATATTTGAAGTTTTGCATGGTGAGTTAGTAACACTTTATCGCGTGTTGAATTGATTAAAAATACCGATGCAGTGACATGACCTGAGAGCAATCTCTTTGAAAATGCCAGCTCTTCGTCTGCGATCAATCGGCATATCCGATCAGCCATGTCCTGATCTCGTTGATCATAAATTTGATAGGCGCCAGAATAGGGGATGTTTTTGATCATGTTCAATGGGTGAATACGGCTTATTGTGAATCAGTTTGTGAAGTTTAAATATTTAACCAGAAACCAAAACATTGTCATTTAAAGGCTTGTGATTAGTCTAATATAGCCATAATACATGCTATTATGGACATATCGGCCAAAATAGACCGCCCATTTCGCGTAGGGTTTTTGCTAATCAATGGGTTCGCCTTGATCGCTTATGCTGCGGCAAAGGAACCATTGCGTTCTGCCAACAAAATATCTGGCAAAGAGCTATATGACATACGCAATTTGCCCGCCATTGGTGCGCAGTCGGTTAGCTCGGATGGTGCAATCTTCAAAGCGGATGCTTATCCGGGTGAACAAGTCGATTTTGATTTGCTAATCGTGATTGGCGGAGATGTTTCCAGAGATTATGATAATCCACGATTGCTGCAATGGTTGCGCCATTTATCACGTCGAAATGTGATGATTGGCGGGGTGGATGGCGGCCCTGTCATGCTTGCAAAAGCAGGTATTATGTCCGATCGCCGTATGACAGTTCATTGGCATTATGCGGATATGGTTGCACAAAATTCACCTGACATATTGCTTGAAAAAGCGCTCTATGTGTTTGATCGAGACCGCTTAACATGCGCAGGAGGCTTAGCCTCTGTTGATATGATGTATGCACTCATTTCCCATCACCAAGGCGCGTCTTTTGCCCGCGAAGTGTCCGATTGGCTATTGCATACAGATATCCGTCCTGGTGAAAGCCCGCAAAGATCCGGATTGGTCGAACGATATGGGATCAATAATAGCGCTGTAATTACCGCGATTGAGGCAATGCAAAACAATTATGCCGAACCGCTGACGCTCCAACAGCTTGCCAAAGCAGTCAATTTGAGCGAGCGACAACTAAACCGCCAATTCCAAGACAAAATGAATGTCAGCACTATGGCGTTTTACAAAGATTTGCGACTGGATAAGGCCAATCACTTTTTGCGCCAAACAACAATGTCCATAACAGATATTGCACTCGCCACAGGTTATGCAAGTTCAGCGCATTTTTCGCGCGCGTTTCGAGAAAAATTTAACCTCTCACCATCCGATGTGAGGCGAAATATTCTAAAGTGATGCTTTAGATAAGACTTTAACTAAATAATTAATTATGGATACATATCTCCTGTTATAGTCCTCGAAAATAATGTTAGCATACCTACAAAAATAATGTATACATTGGCAAAATTTGTTTTTGTAGTTTGAGTTAAGGCGCGGCAATTAAATGACACCACGAAAAATAATTATAGACACCGATCCTGGACAAGATGATGCGGTGGCCATTTTAATGGCATTGGCTTCGCCTGAGGCGTTTGACATTTTGGGCATCGTTGCAGTGGCAGGTAATGTCGGGCTGAAACAAAACGCAATTAACGCGCTGAAGGTGGTCGAACTTGCTGATCGCAAAGATATCCCGGTTTTTGCCGGATGCCATCAGCCATTAAAGCGAAAACTTGTTACTGCCGAACATGTGCATGGTGATACAGGGCTTAACGGGCCGGATCTACCCGATCCAAGCATAAAGCTTCAAGATCACCACGGTGTTGATTTTATCATCGAAACATTGCGCCAATCGATAGAAGACAACATCACACTCTGCACATTGGGCCCGCTGACAAACATTGCAACAGCCTTTGAAAAAGCGCCTGATGTTACGAAAAATATCGAAGAGATCATTATGATGGGCGGCGGATATTTCCAAGGCGGCAATATTACGCCCGTTGCTGAATTTAATATCTATGTTGATCCGCATGCAGCTGATATTGTCATGCGTTCTGGTGTGCCAATCACCATGGCATCACTCGATGTGACCCATAAAGTGCTCTCAACAAAAGCAAGAATTGATGCGTTTTATGGAATTGGCACCAAATCGGCCACCGCCGTGGGGGAGATGCTATCTTTCTCTGAGCGCTTTGATTTGGAAAAATATCAATGGCAAGGCGCACCGCTGCATGATCCATGCGTGATTGCATATCTGCTGCAGCCAGAATTGTTTACGGGCCGCATGTGTAACGTTGAGATTGAGACTGAGAGCGAACTCACAATGGGCATGACGGTCGCAGATTACTGGAACATCACCGATAAGCCAAAAAACGTCAATTTCTTGGATAATGTCGATGATATTGGCTATTTTGAACTGATAAAATCCTGTTTATCGCGCCTGCCTTAGGCTTTTTGAGCTAAAAACCTTGAATAAGCATCAAGAACGACTGGTGTCGTTTGCATCCTTTTGGTTGATAGACTAGCGTCATCCAACTGATCATTGAATTGCTAAGCGGAGCGGACCTTCATGGGCGAAGATGGTTTTATTCTATTAGGCATTGCTGCAGTGCTGACCCTTTTTATTGGGTCGATCTTAGGCATTGTTTCATTTGTGCGCACGGGTCGATTGCGCGATAAAATTTCGCATTTAGAACGAGAACTTCGTTTTTTGCAGAGCCAAGATGTGGCCACTGGCTCTGACCAATCTACATCCACTGAAGTGGTGCCTGAGACCGCTGATCCTTCAACATCCGAAGATAATATCGAAGATGATGGGGTGACTGAAGAGATATCCGAGCCCGACACACCAGCCATCGATGAAAATATCCCTGAGCCCGCAATGGCAGCGCGGAGCAGCGATCAAGACACAGCATCAAAAGATGCAGCGTTAGATGAACAAATATCCGCACAAAAACCAAAGATTGATACAGAAAGCACCATTGGCGGCAAGCTCAGCATCTGGATTGGCGGTTTAACACTGGCAATCGGCGGGCTTTATCTAGCGAAATATTCAATAGATGCCGGTCTATTGGGGCCACGCGCACGAACGACGCTGGGATTCGTGTTCGGTTTAGTCTTGGCGCTAGCTGGCGAATGGACACGACGGCGTCCTGACAGGTTCTCACTTGCTGGCTTTGAGAACGCCAATATTCCGGCAATCTTAAGCGGAGCGGGGATCTTTATCATGTTTGGTGCGGTTTATGCCGCACATGCACTTTATGGACTGATCGGTCCAACAATATCCTTCATTGTTCTGGCCATTCTGGCGCTGTTATCACTCGCCATTTCGTTGCTTCACGGTCCAATCCTTGCAAGCATCGGCCTTTTAGCCAGCTATATCGTCCCGGTTTTGGTCAATTCCGATAGCGGCAATGTTCCAGTATTGGCGTCCTACATCATCTTGGTATCTGTTGCTGCGATGTATGTCGCCTGGTATCGTGGCTGGCTTTGGTGCGCGCTGGCAAGTGTTGTTGCCATGTTTATCTATAGCAACATCATGCATGGTGCGTTTGGCGAAGCGCATTCCATCACAACAGGTCTTTATTTGTTGGCGACAATAGCCGTGACGCATGTCTCTTTGGTGATATCGGTTCATGACCGCAATCCTGAAACAGATATGGCCTTTGATTGGATCCCGTCTGTTGCGCTGTCAGCACTGTGTTTGCCAGTCCTTTATCGTCTCGGTTGGGATCAAAGTCTCTTTGTTGAAGTGTTGGAAACCGTGCTGCTGCTCGGCATTCCCATGGCAATCACCTATTCGTTCCCATCTCTGCGGTTAGTACTCTTCATTCCAGCTGTTCTTGCGGTCTTGCGCTTTACTACGATCCAATTTGGTAATGAAAATGGAATATATGATTTAAGCACCGGTTATTTCCAATATGGCTTTAACGTTCCAAACCTCTTGGCGCATTTCAAATATGTCTCCGTTCAAGCATCGCTTGAAATTCGCATGGAAACTTATGGCGCTATCGCCAGCGCGATCATCTTGGCTTTGCTTGCCGGGGTCAGTTTCGCCGCCAAGAAATCAACAGCGCGCGCTTATCTTATCGCCGTTGCTGCTTCCGTCGCTGTCGCCATGTTTATGGCGATTTACATCAGAGCTGATGGCGGGGTCTATTTCCAAAGAACGTTGCCAATGGCCGCTGTCATTTTATTCGCCCTTTTTCACGGGCAAGCCAATTGGTTGGATCGGGTTTTGCCAAAGGATGAGGAGAAACCTTTGGAAGGTCGCGACGGTGCAATAGCATCGAGTTTGATCGCGTCGCTGGTTATGGCCGCTACATTTGTGTCGATTATCTTTAGCGGTGCCGGATTGACAATCGCGCTCGGGCTCATCACCGCTGCGACCATGCTGACTTATATGCGCTATCCGCTTAAAAGCCTGCGTATCTTCGCGCTTCTGGCAGTTTTGCCCTATATCGCGCGGCTCTTATGGGATCCATTCGTTGATCATATCGTCCTTGCAGATGCAGCGCCGTTTTTCAACGTCTTAGCGCTTGGATATGGTATTCCCATGCTCGGCTTTATCTTTGCCAGCTATATCGCCACTAAGGATAAGAATGATATTTGGGCGCAAGCGCTTCAGGCAGTGGCGATCATATCAATGGTGATGACTGTCACGATGTTGGCGCTCCATGCCATTGATCCATCCTTTGATTTTGCTGGTTACAGATCTGCGCTGGCAGCTTCTGCGACACTTGTGATGATCGGTGGTGCGTTTTCGCTTGGTTTCACGCGGTTGGCACAACGCGAAGGGCAAAGCCAATTGCGTGTTTTGAAATGGGCAGCTGAAGGTTTAGGCATATTGGGCATGGCCTGGGGAGCCGTATCGCTATTTATCGTGCTCAATCCGATCTCGCCATTTGCGGATTGGCAATATGGCGGCACAAATATCTATATGGGCGATGGATTGATCTTCAATCTGATTGGATATGCCTATGCACTGCCATTTGTCCTCTTCGGGCTTATTATCTGGCAGGGGCGAGATAATAAAAGCAAGATATACCAATGGGTGGCGCTTATCTTTACAGCGCTTCTTGCGGCATTCTGGATCAACTTGACCATACGTCATTTCTATCACGGCACTGAGATCGCATATGCGTCTGTCACACAATCAGAAAACTATACCTATTCAATTGTCTGGCTATTGATCGGCATTCTGGTGCTTTATCTTGGCATTAGGTGGCGCGAGCAATTATTGCGCAAGATTTCTGGTTTGATCATTTTGGTCGTCGTCTTAAAAGCCTTCCTCATTGATATGTCTCATCTCGAAGGCGTCTTACGAGCGATATCGTTTATTGGGCTCGGTATCAGCTTAATGGGCATTGGTTTTGCCTATCAGCGGGCGTTAAAGGGCATGTTTGGCAGCAATGTCAGCGAAGATGGTCCAGATAATGAAGACGATGATGTTGGCGAAGCGCCTAAGCCATCATAATTTGATCAAGCTTCGCAGCGCAGATAAAATCGCGGCGCGTTAAACCATTCTCAGAATGGGTTTTGTAAAGGATGTGGCAATAACCCCAACCAAAAGAAATATCGGGGTGATGCCCCTGTGTCTCAGACATTTCACCCGCAAGATTGGCGCATTCAAGTGCTTTCTTAAAGTTCTTGAACTTAAACTTACGGATAATCGCCGTCTCATCGTCGGTGAATTGCCAGTCAGCATGCAGCTCAGCTTTAAGCGCGGCGATTTCAGCTTGATTGGTGAGCCGCCGCTCAGAGTGATCTTTTGAGCAATTCTCGTCAACAAGTGTCATGGGAGCGTCATGGGAGCGCTATTAAAACCTTATGCTGTTAAACCTTCAGGTTCAGGAAGGTTATTTGCACGCGCGCAAGCGGTCAAAGTATTCGCCAGCAGACAGGCAATGGTCATTGGGCCAACACCGCCTGGAACTGGCGTGATCGCACCAGCTACTTCTTTGGCGCTATCAAAATGAACATCACCAACAAGACGCATTTTACCTTCACCGCGTTCAGGTGCTGGAATGCGGTTGATACCAACATCAATTACGGTGGCGCCTTTGCCAATCCAATCGCCAGTAATCATTTCAGGGCGACCGACAGCGGCAACCACGATATCTGCAGCGCGACATACCTCTTCGATATTCTTTGTGCGAGAATGCGCGATTGTGACGGTACAGCTATCGCGCAACAAGAGATTAGCCATCGGTTTGCCCACAATGTTTGAGCGACCGACCACAACAGCATTAAGCCCAGACAGCGAACCGTGGTGATCGCGCAACATCATCAAACAACCAAGCGGCGTACATGGCACCATAGATTTTTGACCGGTGCCGAGCAGACCGACATTTGAAATATGAAAACCGTCTACGTCTTTTTCAGGTGCGATAGAATTGATTACCAAATCTTCGTTGAGATGATCGGGCAGGGGTAATTGGCACAAAATGCCATGGACAGACGGATCATTATTGAGCTGGTCAATCAATGCCAGAAGGTCAGCCTCAGAAGTGCTTGCATCCAATTTGTGCTCATAAGAATTCATACCAACTTCAACGGTTTGCTTGCCTTTATTGCGCACATAAACTTCGCTAGCTGGGTCTTCACCAACCAAGATAACGGCCAAGCCAGGAGTGATATTATGCTCTGATTTGAGTTTAGTGACTTCGTCCGCAACTTGTGCCCGAACTTTTGCGGCAAACGCCTTTCCGTCAATGATTGTAGCGCTCATAATATCCTCATTTGATTGGAATAAACTGGAAGGTGAGATTCTACGCTATGTCTAACGTATGGGCCACATTCATGCCAGTCAGATTAAGACACATTTTTTGCTAATATAGACGTTTAGCGCGCAATCACTATTTCTTCATTTTGATCTTATCAATGGTCAGATCGCCATTGGCATGCACCCAAATTAAAGTGTTTTCGCCTTCGCGCAAAACATCATAACAGGCCCATTCTGGAAGCGGTGGCCAGTTTGAACAATATTGATCACCACGTACTTCCCAGTTTCCTATGCTTTTGCGGCCGGAAACATTGTAATTGGTTGTGCCATTCTCAAGGAAATTTTGCCAGGTTCCGTCACCAATGGCTTCGATTTTTAAAAGAAGTTTGCCGATCTCAGCCCCAGTTAGCTGCCGTTTTTCAGCAAAGCTAGTCTGAGATGCGACCATGACCAAAATGATTGATAGAATAAGTTTTTTCATAACTTTACCCTATCAATCAGATCAGTGCTTGTTGAGCAGATATTAGGTTTGTTCGATCAATTTCAGGTGATCGATCAAGTGTCTTTGGAAACATCAACTCGATTTTTGAAAGTGATCAAAAAACCGGATCGGGTTAAAGCTATTGAGTACGCCTGCATAATAGGAATTTTTACGCAACAGGCTCTCGCGGTCAGCCACATTTATATAAGGCAAATCGTCGTGAAGAAGCGGCTGTGCATTTAAAAATGCAAGCTTATCTTTTTGGATAGATTTTGCCCGACGTGACTGGCGATATTTTAAAATCAATTCTCGTAACATCATCATCTCCTTCGTTTCGATAAATTGACTCTGACAGGTTTCGATGATTTAATAAAACGAAATGATTTGATATTTTAATTCAGAAAAATTGAACCATGAACATACAAGATACCGCAACGAAACAATCCCCAAATGCCGCTCTGCCATTGTTAGAGCTCGATATTTTGCGCACATTTGTGGCCATCGCTGAGACGAAAAGTTTCGGTCAAGCTGCTGAAATCGTTCACAGAACGCCCTCGGCAGTCTCAATGCAGATCCGCAAATTAGAAGAGATACTCGGACGCAGCTTGTTTCAGCGAAATGCAAGATCCGTGACACTCACTTTAGATGGCGAGATGCTGTTGCCAGAAGCGCGCACTATGCTTGCGATGAACCGCGAAATTGTCTCTAAGTTCATCATTCCTGAAATTGCCGGTACGGTTGTCTTGGGCGGTACAGATGATTTTATCGAATATTTCCTGCCGAAAGTGTTAGAGCGTTTTTCCAATTCTCACCCTAATATCGTGGTGGATGTAGTGGTTGACCATTCAACTGAATTGGCCAAACGCTTTGCCAAGGGCGAGCTTGATATTGCCGTGGTCAATAGTCTTGAACATAAGCCGCTCATCCCGAGCAGCGAGAGCATCTATAAATCCGAAGTTGTCTGGGTGGGGCTATGTGGCGGGCAGGCGCATTTAAAACGACCTTTACCTATATCCATGTGGGATCATGGTTGCCCATGGTCAGAATGCGCAATTGAGGGCCTCAGCAAAGAAGGTATCGATTATCGTACCGCCTTTGTCAGTGGTCATGTTGCTGGGCAAAAAGCTGCTGTGCGCACAGATCTTGCAATTGCACCCATGGCACCGATTTTGGTCGAGGAAGATATGGTTGTTTTACCGCCTGAAACCGGATTGCCGCGCCTCAACAGTTTCTCGGTTGATCTTGCCATCAAAGATGATGCTGATTGCGCAGCCTTGGCGGTCAAAAAACACATCATCGATGTGTGGGATCTGATGTGATTATTCAGCGGGTTTAACCGCAGGCTCTTCTTTAAAGAAGATGATGCGCGCCAAAATACCCATAAATATGACTGAAAAAATACCGCGGAAGACCAAAATTACCCAGATATCGGCGCCAAACGCCATCATCAGCAGCGTGTCCTCGATCACGGCGTGAAAGATCGATAAGAACGACAAAGTGAGAAACAGTTCGCGCTTTGAAATGGCTTTTTCACGCAATTGTTCGATGATTAATCCGCCGCCATAGGCGATCCCCATCAATAGGCCTACAGTTGTGATAGGCGCCAATTCACGACGAATGCCAATCAAATAATGCACAGGCGCGAGTAGTTTTGATAACAGGCGATCAATACCTAATTTCGCAATGACATCGAGCAAGATCAACAATGCGACAATGATGATGAACATGATCACCATGGATTGCAGGGTCGCAATTGACCATTCCAGCCAGTCATCGCTTTCTAAACCTTCCGGCGCCCAGGTGAATTTCGCTGGTTCTTGTAATACGCCTAAATAATCGATCGCATGATAGGCGATGAGACCATATAAAAAGCCCGCCACAATGCGGATGGCGGATGTTGAAAAGAAGTTTGCACCTGCCTTATGAACCACAGCCTGTTCGATCACCAGAGCATGGGCAAAGAGCATCATTGCGGCTAAAATGCTGACCTGGCCGACATTTAAATCCATTTGCGGGGCGAGGGTGATCATTGCGCCAATACCGCCAAAAAGCGATGAAAACATCGTGACAGCCCATACGATACCCGCTTCAGCAGGCAAACCAACCAAGGCCATAATCGGGCCAATAAATTCGCCAATTGACTGCGAAAAGCCAAATTGATCCAAAATTCGCACCAAAATCATCGCTGGAAGCATGATTTTGAACAAAGTAATGGCAGTTCGCCAGGATCGGACCATAAGTGAGCGTAAGTAATACATAATTATGCTCTACGCCTGATGACAGATTTGGTCAACGCACAAATCGGTCAAAGAGCTGCATAATTCCGCAAGCGACTTGCCAGCTAGTATTTAAAGCTTGCTGCCATTCACCTGTGCATCATTGGCGTCCAAAGCGCGCGATAGGCCACGGAGTTGAAAGCGTGTTTCGCGATAACCGTCATGCAATATGCGCAGTGAATTGCCTTTGCGCATGGCCTTGATCATTTTCTCGGTCAATTCAGGATCCGTGATCGAAAAAGTTTGCGAGACATTATAGCCTTCAGGGCTGCCAGAGATCACTTGGCCTGGTGTTGGGGAGAAAATCTCACCATCAACGGAAAAGATAAACGGTCCTTTGGGTTGGTCTGGTAGCGAATTGATGAAGATCTCTATCGCATAATTTTCAGAACCGCCAGCGCCGCGAGAGCGCTTTGTGATCGATAAACGTGTATCGCCAAAGAAGCGTTCTTCAGGGCGTTGGTCAAAGCCATATTGGACAGATCGGCAGTTTCTGAATTCAGCACCAGAACAAACGTTTAAAAAGTCGCCGTGATAGGAGCGGAGTTCACCAAATTTATGTAAAAACCATTTGCCTTCAATCCCCGATGCTGCGGCTGGAATGGCCGTCAAACCTGATAAAGCTATAATCAATGCGCGCGATAGTTTTTTCATAATGTTTCTCCCTGTAATGTTTCGTGATCTGTCTTACACAGTTGAAGATGAACCAATTCTGAACGCTTAATGTCGCGCTAATTTGGGCTGACAAAATGCAATCAGGATCAAGATCCAGCCTAACACACCTTTGCCGTGATCTGCCAGTTTTCCGCTTTCAGTAAAAGTCAATAAACTTATTATAGTCAAAGGGTTAAAGGGTGGATGAATAACATTTTGCCAATCCAGAAAATCAAAAATTTGCAGATAGTAGAGATAGTAAATCTGCGGTGAGAGCCAGATAAAGACATATAAAAAGACCAATGCGAGCAGAGGCCGCATCCAAGGTTTGACCTTTTTAATCGTGACCCAAAACAGCCAAATTAGGGCAATGGATAACACTAGTGTTACGCAGACTAAGCCTATACGTTCGGCAATTGTGAGCGTGAGAAAGGAATCATCCTCATACATCGATGAATGCCTTATGCTGCTGGTTGCGCGTCTGGCGCGGCACTCGCCCCTGCATCTTCGTCCTCAGGTTCTTCCACCTTTGGCTTTTTAGGGAAATCAAACAATTTCCCGCTGAACAGAATGTAATAACCCGCGGGCACGAAGAAGAGCGTTAGAATAGATGCAATTGCCAGACCTCCAATCATCAATGTGGCCATGGGTTCAAACAAAGCGCCACCGGCTAATGCCATGGGCACAAGTCCAAACACGGTGGTGAGCGATGTGAGCATGATCGGCGTTAAACGCTTTTTAGCCGCCGTGATGATGGCCTCTTTGAGCTCCATTGTCGTTCGTTCAATGTCAATCTGATCAATCAGCACGATGGCATTATTGATGATAATCCCGGCAAGAGAAATCATCCCCAATATCGCAAAGAAGGAGAGGGGTTGTCCCATGGCAAGCAGTGCCAATGGCGCACCAATGATCACCAGCGGAATGGTCATAAAGGTAAGACCAACGCGCCGTGCTGAGTTAAATTGGAACATCAGCGCAAACGCCATCACAGTGAGGGCGGCAGGCATTCCAGCACCCAATTTGGCGTTCACATCGGCGCTGGAGGCCGTTTCCCCGTCAATGCGATAGGAATATTCAGGTCCAAGTTCCAATTGATCAAGTGTGGGCTGCACATGTTCAAGCAGCTCAGCTGCACTTAAAATGTTGCTTTTGGCGGAAACCGTGATCAAACGCTGCTGATTTTCGCGGCGCAATTGCGAATATTCAAGCCGCGGTTCAAAGGATGCAACCCGATCAAGCGAGATGAGTTGTCCACCAGCTTCAATTGACAAATTCGCAAGGTCTTCCAAACTGTCTCGGAAAATAGGAGAGGCCCGTAATACAATTGGGATTGTTTCATTGCCTTCGCGATAATCTGAAATTTTAGAGCCCGAGAAATAGGCTTCCATAATCTCGGAAATATCTTTTGAGGTGACACCCAGTTCACGTGCTTTATCTTGCGCAACATTGACAATCACCTTGAGGGATTTATTGCCCCAGTCGTTTTCGTTTTGCACCACACCGCGGGCGGTTGAAAAACCTGTTTCAACAATATCTGCCAATGCCAGCAATTGATCCGCATCTGGTCCGGTGAGTTTGATCTCAACAATGCCAGATTCCGAGCCACCCATCGCAAGGCGTTTAACCTTATAACGGGCAGCCGGGTGATTGGCGAGCAAATGCCTCTGCGCGCGATCTGCTGCGCGCACTGCACCTTCAAAATCATGCGTATTGACGAGTATAAACGCGCTTGCAGGATTGGTATCGGCAGGGTTGAGTGCCAGGTAAAAACGTGGACCGCCATCGCCTACATAAGTGGTAACATTGTTAATCTCGGGATTAATATCCGGATCATTGAGCCATTTGGTAACAGCCAAGGCTTCGGTTTCCGTTGCTGAGATCGCGGTGCCACGCGGCATGTCTAAATAAACAAGGAATTGGTTACGCGCACCCAGAGGAAACATTTCGCTCTTTACACCAGAGAATAAAGTCCCAGAGAGCATTACAAGCCCATAGCAAACGAGAATGACAATGATGGAAACGCTGAGCGTTTTATTCAAAACATTGCCATAAATTCGCGTGATGACATTTTCTTTTGGTTCCGTTTCGGTCGGGCCGTTCTTCTTTGAAAACCACACCGCAAGGGCCGGCAGAATATAAAGCGCTGTGATCCACGAGCCCACCAACATCGCGCCCACAACGGCGCCGAGCGAGAAGCCATATTCACCTTCGGTCCCTTCCAAAATCAGAAGCGGCAGGAACGCAGAAACAGTAGTGACAGAGGCCACAGCGAGCGGAATAGAGAATTGTTTGCCCGCAGCAATCGCAGCATCATTTGCACTTTCACCTTTGGCAATCCGGCCTTGAATATCTTCAACCACAACAAGGCCATTATCGACTAGAAGACCAAGCGAGATAATGATCGCAGCAATGGAAACCTGCTGCAATTCAATCGCAAGATATTGCATACCCATCATGGCAAACATCACAGTAAAAGGCACAATACAGGCAATGATTAGCGCAGAGCGGAAACCGAGGAAAATCAGCATAACCAGAAGAACTACGGCAAATGTTTGCGCCACATTCATCAATGCGTCATTAATAGCTGTGGTCACCTTTTCTTCCTGATAGGTGGAAAAGTTATAGGTGATGCCAATCGGTTGCGTGTTCTCGTGTTTAAGAACCAAATCCTTTAACTGACGCCCGATTTTTTGGATATCTTCACCCTCAGTCATTTCGACTGCGACTGTGACGGCGGGTTGCCCATCGAAATAAACAGGTTTTGATTTTGGATCGACATAGCCTCGGCGCACATCAAGCAAATCTTTCAAACGCACAAAGCCGCTTAAGCCTTGGATTTTGGTCAAAACTTCTTCAATGGCTTCAACGCTTTGTAAATCGCCATTGGCTTCGAGGATGAGACCCGTTCCAGCCGCATCAATCTCACCAGCGGGTAAAATGACGTTTTGTGATTGTAAATCATTGAGCACCTGGCTGATTTGAACGCCAACGGCTGCCAGTTTGCGCGAGTCAATTTCAAGCCAAATGCGCTCTTCTTGTTCGCCATAGATCGAGACTCGGCCAATCCCTTCCATTGTATAAACATGGTTGCGCAAGCGATCTGCAGCATCGTAGATCTCTGTATGAGAAAAACCTTCGCCGGTGACAGCAATCGATGCGATCGCAACATCACCATAATCGGTGTTAACAAAGGGGCCTTTCGTGCCTTCTGGCAATTCGCCATCAAGATCTTCCATCTTGTTACGAATATCTTGAAAAACAGCATCCACATCAGCTTTGGGAACGGAATCGTCTACATTAAGATTAATCCGTGCAGATCCGGTGGAAATCAGTGTCTTGATTTCATCTACTTCTGCAATTTCGCGCGCCTTTCGCTCAATCACAGTAACGATGAGATCTTCCATCCGATCTGGCGACATGCCCGGGAATTGTGCCGACACAACGGCAGTTCTTTGCGTGATCGCAGGGTCTTCACGTTTGGATAGGCCGATATAGGTAATCAACCCTTGTAAGATAAGCGCGACCATTACCAAAATGGTCAATCGAGAATTTTTTATACCAAAGCGAGTTAGGAAATCCATCTTCGTTCTCCTATTCAGCGTCTGGCAATAGATTTACCTTCTGACCATCGCGGAGATAGGACACTCCGGCGGAGGCGACCCGCTCGCCTGCGGATATGCCTTCAATCGCGATAAATTGGTTTTCGCGGATGCCGCCAATCACAATCTGACGTTTATTAACCGTGCTTGTGGCTTCATCATACACATAGACTTCTGTCGGCGAAGGATTGTTGGGGCCGCCGCCATCAACGATTTGCCCTTCAAATGGCAAAACCGTCAAAGGCAATAAGAAGCCATTGCCAGTGGGTACTGGAAATTCAATCGAAACTTCAATCGCCATCCCGGCCTTCAATTCCGGCGATGTTTCTGTCAGTTTCACCACCAATGGGAATGATGACACAGTGTCAGCGCGCGAACCCAATTCGCTCACTATGCCCTTAAGTGTGATTGCAGGGTTGTCGGCCAATCGCACGGTCACTTCCTTACCAACCACCAATTGCTGTAAGACCAGATAATTGACAGATAATGACGCTTCAAATCCATCAGCTTGGTAAAATGTTGCAACGGGAGTGCCAATGCCAACATTGCCGAAAGATTCCACTTCAACGGAATTGATGATGCCATCAAAAGGTGCTTTTAGATCTGCTTTTGCAAGATTATCAGCTGCGTTTTCTTCCTGCTTTTCCGCCTGGGCTAATTGTGCCGCATTAGCCTGCATGGCCGTGCGTGCATCATCCACACTGGCGCGGGTGACGGTGCCAGATTTCAGCAACTCGTCCAATCTTGCAAAGGTCGCCGCGCTGTTTTCTGCATTGACGCGCGCCTGCTCGGTTGCAGCTTTGGAAGTGTCAAGCTGAATTTCAAGCGCCTTGCGATCAAGCGAGGCCACAATCTCGCCTTTCGATAAGCGCTGCCCAACACTTAAATTGATCTCTTCAAGTTTTCCTGCTGTTTCAAATGAAAGTGTGGTCACTTGCGCTGGTTGTAATACACTGGGAAAGCGCCTTGTTGTTTGCTGTTCCTGCTCAGAAACTAAAACCGTCTTTAAACCACGAATAATTTCTTCGTCAGCCTGTGATTGCGTATCATCTGAACAGCCAGCGAGAATAAGTGGCGTAACAAGGGTGAGGGGGAGCAGATATTTCTTCATGGATAGGGGCGCCTATATGTTCATTATGTGGCAAAAAACCTATCTTGCAGCACGTTGAACTGCAACGTTTAAATTTTATGGTTCAAGCTAAAATCGCCAGCGATATCAGAGTTAAAACGCTTGTATAGATGATAACCTGTGCAATGGCTTCAGTGCGAACATTGTAATAAAGCGCAAGATTAAGCGCCGTTATGCCCGCAGGTCCCGCCGATCCCAACAAAAAGAGGTCCTTTTGCGGAGAATTTGGTGCAAATAGTTCTAATGCGAGCCAGACAGTGACAGGAAATAAAATAATCTTAATCGTTGAAAATGTTGCAATTAATCGATCAGGATTTAACTTTGCTTCGCTCATCACCACACCTAATGAATATAACGCTATCGGTGCAGCACCGGCACCAGCAAAACCTACAAATGTATCAAGTGGACCGGGTAGCGGCCATTCGCCCAGGCTAAAGATCACACCGAGTAACACACCCAGCAGCGTCGGGGTCTTTAAGATTGTGATCGCGATATTCTGAGCGCTGAATTTTCCCACACGGATCATCTGCAGTGCAATCATGGCCAATGCCATCCAAATCACGGCATCAAGCGTGACAATAGTTGAGATCGGCAAGACACCATCTGCGCCATAGAGCAGAACAGAAATGGGCAGAACATAGAGTGCATTATTAGCAAAGATACACATAAAGCCCAGTAGAATGGATTCACCATTGCCGCGGCCAAATAATTTCGATGCGATTAAAAAACCCAGAGTGAAGATCAAAGATTGCGAGATCAAAAAGGCGACGACGGGTTTGAAGCTAAAAGTGCTGATCGGCGCTTTGGCAATCAGGCCAAAGATGAAAATTGGCAGCAGCACATTCATGGCAAACTTATTGATCTGCCGCGCTTCATCAATCGTGGTTTTACCCAGTTTCCCCGAGATATATCCAATCACCGCGATCGCAAAAACCGGCAAAATTGGATCGGATAATATCTGCAGAATTTCCATGAAAAGCCTCTTTAAAAGAATCGAATTAGCATCGCATGTTACAATTTGCTTTCAAAGAATTTGTTTGCTCAATCACCCCAAATGCCAAGAAAGATAATCAGGGTATTTGTGTGAAACGGTATTTTCCCGGTTGTGTGCATACGCACAAATACTCCATTTGCGACAACAGATGACGCGCATTTTTCCCTCAAGCAGAGATAATGGGAGCCATAACTAAAAACCTCGTAGAAGTTGCCATTTCTATTTGCAATTTCAGAATTGATGCGAAAAGATGCAGTGTAATTGAATAACCAAAACTGGGAGAGTTTTATGAAAATGATCAAACATGTGAGCTTGAGCCTTGCGGTGCTTGCTTCTTCAACAGCAATAGCATTTGCCGATTGTGGCGAGGTAACATTCTCCGATGTGGGTTGGACAGATATTACAGCTACAACGGCAGCAACAACTACCGTTCTTGACGCGCTCGGTTATGAAACAGACGTCAAAGTACTTTCTGTTCCTGTAACTTATGCATCCATGGAAAAAGGTGACATTGATATCTTCCTTGGCAATTGGATGCCAACAATGGAAGGCGATATCGCAAAATACCGCGATGCAGGCACGGTTGATACCGTTCGCGCAAATCTTGAAGGTGCTAAATATACGCTGGCAACAAATGCAGCTGGTGCAGCGCTTGGCATTAAATCATTTGCAGATATCGCAGCCAATAAAGATGCGCTTGAAGGCAAAATCTATGGCATTGAGCCAGGCAATGATGGTAACCGCCTTATTCAAAGCATGATCGATGGTAATGCATTTGGTTTGGAAGGCTTTGAAGTTGCAGAAAGCTCAGAGCAGGGCATGTTGGCGCAAGTCGCGCGTGCAGACAAAAAAGAAGAGCCAGTGATCTTCTTAGGTTGGGAACCTCATCCAATGAATGCCAATTTCGAAATGAGCTATCTTGAAGGTGGTGATGATTTCTTCGGTCCAAATTTGGGTGGTGCAACTGTGTTTACCAACACAAGCGCAGGCTATGTCGATAAATGTCCAAATGTTGGCAAATTGCTCACAAACCTTGAGTTCAGTCTGGCAATGGAAAATGAGATCATGGGCGCGATCTTAAATGATGGCGAAGATGCTAATGACGCCGCAGCTGCTTGGCTTAAGGCAAATCCAGGCGTGCTCGACACTTGGCTTGCTGGCGTGACCACCAAAGATGGTGGCGATGGCATGGCAGCGGTTAAATCAGCTCTTGGACTGTAATGAGATTGTAATCATCTCATCTTAAACAAAAATAACATCCTTTCCATTTGGCAACGAAATGCCAGATGGGCAGGGTGAATGGGCGGACATAATATGGAATGGTTGACGGATGCAAAGATCCCGATTGGCAAAACAGCTAAATCGGTTTTTGAATGGCTTCAAGATAATGGTGCTTGGTTTTTTGATGGGCTAGCTGAATGGCTCGAAGCCCTCATCGATGGCATATTATGGGTGCTACAAACCCCACATCCGCTCATTATCGTCGCAGCTTTTGTGGCACTGACTTGGTTTTTGCAACGCTCTTGGAAAACCTGTCTATTCATTTTGCTCGGATTTTTATTCATCATCAATCAAGACTATTGGGAAGAAACAACAGAAAGTCTGACGCTTGTTTTGTCAGCATGCGTGGTATGTATGGCGATAGGTGTGCCAATTGGCATTGCAGCAGCGCACCGGCCACGTCTTTATATCGCCATGCGTCCAGTGCTTGATCTCATGCAAACGCTGCCGACCTTCGTCTATCTCATTCCAGCGATTGTCTTCTTTGGCATCGGTATGGTGCCAGGTCTCATCGCCACGGTGATTTTCGTACTACCGGCGCCAATTCGATTAACGCATTTGGGTGTGTCATCAACCCCAAAAACTCTGACCGAAGCCGCTGAATCTTTCGGCGCAACCTCCTTACAAACTCTGCTGAAAATTGAACTGCCTTATGCGTTTCCGCAAATCATGGCAGGCCTTAATCAAACCATCATGCTATCGCTGTCCATGGTCGTCATCGCAGCGCTTGTGGGCGCAGATGGTCTTGGCGTTCCAGTTGTGCGGGCGCTCAACCAGGTAAACACAGCGCTCGGTTTTGAGAGCGGGTTTGTGATTGTTGTGGTGGCGATCATGCTTGATCGCATGTTGCGCTTAAGGGGGTCGGATAAATGAGTGTTGCAGTATCATTTGATAACGTAAACATTGTCTTTGGCAATGACCCCGATGCCGCGTTGCCGTTGATGGATGAGGGCAAATCACGTGCCGACATCCAAGCTGAATGTGGCCAAATATTAGGCGTGCACAATTGTTCGCTTGACGTCAATGAGGGCGAAATCCTTGTGCTTATGGGCTTGTCAGGTTCGGGTAAATCAACGCTTCTGCGCTCTGTCAACGGGCTCAACAAAGTTGTGCGTGGATCTGTCAACGTCAATACCGGCGAGGGTATGGTGGATGTCGCGAGTGCGTCAAAAGCGCAATTGAAGAAAATCCGCCGATCGCGCGTTGCCATGGTCTTCCAACAATTTGGGCTACTGCCTTGGCGCACTGTGTCGGATAATGTCGGCTTTGGTCTTGAAGTGGCTGGCGTTGCTGCAAGTGAAAAGCAATCACGCGTCCAACAACAGCTCGAACTCGTGGGCTTGTCAGACTGGGCAGATCGACAAGTTGGCGAACTTTCAGGCGGGATGCAGCAAAGGGTAGGGCTTGCGCGTGCCTTTGCCACTGAGGCGCCTATTCTATTGATGGATGAGCCTTTTTCTGCACTAGATCCATTGATTAGAACTCGATTGCAAGATGAATTGCTTGAACTGCAAGCACGTTTGAAGCGCACGATCATCTTTGTGAGCCATGATTTGGACGAAGCCTTTAAGCTTGGTGACAAGATTGTCATCATGGAAGGCGGTCGCATTGTGCAATCAGGCGAACCACGCGCGATCTTCTCCAACCCGGTCAATCAATATGTCGCGGATTTCGTTCAACATATGAACCCATTAAGCGTATTGACCGCGCAAGACATTATGGAGCCTATTCAAGGCCGCGCACCTGAGGTTGTTGTCACTATGGAAACGCCGCTGGCAAAGATCATGGATCAGCTGGGCACCTCCATCGAGGCTGTTACCGTTCACGATGATGCCGGAGAACCTGTTGGGCAAATCAACCCACAGTCCATCGTCAAAGCGCTGAATAAATAATTAAGCTTCAGCCAGTGCTTCTAACAGATAGGGTGCCGTTTCGATGATACGTGAACGGGCAGCTTTTTCCTGTTCGTTACCCTTAAGCGATGTCATCCGCAAAAAGTCTCTAATACTATCAAATGCCCCATCTTTACCTTTGATTTGACCATCTTTGATGAATTGGGCTGCATTTGCCAACAATTCGCGCGCACGTGTCTCTGATGTTTTACTGATCTCGAACGAAGTTTCAGTCAATTCTCGCTCCAACTGTTTTGACCAGGCTTTTGCACCTGAAATAAGGAGTTTTTTGACTGCCTCATCTGAATTGTCGGGCAAGGTTTGCAACTCAGCCAATTCATTTGCTGTCAGTCTTTGAATAAGAAGGTTTCCTGCAAGCTTTATCAGTGCAAAATCTGCGTGAAGATGCGTCTCCTTGCTCCCAATCGCTTTAATAAGCTCAGAAGGTTCCATATCTGAGTTCACATCACTTTTGGCAAAATGCTCAATGGCACTGCCATGTATCCAAATCCGATCGGGTAGCTCACGTTTGAGCCAGCCAGCTACCCACCAAATCGGCTTGAGCGAATTATGCGCCCTATAATACACCTTCTCCCATTGTGTGTTGTTTTCACCTGCAACATCCATGGCTTTGGCTTGACGTCTTTCGATGGTGGTTTCGAATTTGATCTGGTTAAATGTCAGACCTTGGGCCGTGGCACCTTCGATAATCCAACTCATTGCGTAATCTGATAATCCGCGCTCCTCATCGACATAACCGCCACCGATATCTGAATGTACGCCTTCAAACCACATGGATTGCACAGCACCATCAATGGCGCCGATGGCTGTTGCATGGTCAGGGCGAAACTTACTTCGTTTTTCATCCAAAGCGATGGCATGGCGAAGACTTTTTACATTGGGAAGCGCATCGGTATATGAAAGGCGCGTGCTGTTACGAAACACCCCGACAGATTTGACGGTATCCCAAACACCCATATATCGGATGGGCACCTGATAGTAAGGTGATTTGTCGTTGACTTTTTGACAAAGTGATCCTTTGAAGGCGCCAAGGTCATCCCATTTCTTCTCACCTTTATTGGTGTAATTTGCCAAGGCAAAATCCAACAGGTTTTCGCTGCCGGGTCTTAGCAGGCCGATCAGTTGCAGCATGCCCGCAATGGTGCGAACGGTATAGGCGCCACGACTGAAACCAAACATATAGATCTCATCTCCGGGGACATAATTTTGCATGAGAAATTGATAAGCATCTATAATATTTTTGCTCAGCCCTTTACCAAACGCCATCCCCAAAAGCTTTGATGTCTTTTTTCCAACCCAACTTTGTATACCCGGCGCCGCTTCAGTGCCAAGACCTGGATCATAATAAATGAGTTGATCCGGCCCCGCATCCAGCAATCCCACAAGGTCAAATACATTGCTCGACCCATTGGCCGAGGGTTCATTACCCGTGCCGTCACAACAAATGATAATCTTTTTTGACTGTTTCGTTTTCTTCGCCATCGATTTACACCTCACAACTTATATAAATTCAATTTTGAGTAGGTGTGAGAGTATAGATACAATTTTTACAATTGTCATCTTGGTAAGGTGATTTTCGGCAAATGTCATTTCTTTAGATCTAATTTGCTGTCAGGATATCAAAATAAAATGTTTAAAAACAGAGACTTGGTTTGAAAACGGGGTGCATGAACGTTAAATGAACGCACCTTTCAGATAAAGTTCAAGCGCGGGTTCCTATAACCGAATTGCAAGTTACGCAAGTTTAACAAAATTCGAAGGAACACACTCATGACACGCAAACTTATCATCTCAACAGCTCTAATTTTGGGTACAATGGTCGCGCCAAGCATGGCCAATGACGTATCTATTCAACAATTTGGGTTCGGCAATTCTGCAGGTGGTGGACAGCAAGGCTGGCACAATATCATCGGCGTTTATCAAAATGGTGGAAACAACACCGTAGCCAGCACACAGGACGGCAATCACAACGTGGCAGGTTCTGGTCAGGAAGGCTTTAACCACCACTCAACGACTGACCAGTTGGGTAGCTTTAACACAGCCGGTGTTGGCCAGTTCGGTGCAAACCACACATCCATTTTAAGCCAAGATGGTCACGGCAATATCGCAGCTGGCGTTCAAATCGGCAACGGTTGTTCAGCAGAAGTTGATCAAAACGGTGCAGGCAACACAGCAGCATTTGTTCAGGTTTGCCCATAGTGGAGGCCGCAATTCTGATGGCATTGAGCAATTGCAAAATGCCATCGGAAATCTGAAACTCAGGAGACAAGATCATGATTATGAAAAACAAGTTCATCCAAGGTGGATTTATCGCAAGCATGTTGTTGCCAGCCATAGTTGGCTATTCCGTGGTCGGCGTGAATGCACTTGAAAACCATCAAGATGCAAAATGTCAGATCGAAGCGATTGAAGATGGCAACGTTCTATATGTTCAGGCAAAATATCTGTCTGACCAAGGCGGTGTTGGCAGCTATCAATTTGGTGTATCCAATGGCGGTGGCGTGAATATCAATCAAGGGGGATCATTCCAAACATTGGGTGATGAGCCGCAAGTTCTAAGCCAGGTCGTATTGAGCCGAGGCGCAAAAAACTACGACGCAAATCTGCATATCATCTTTGAAAATCAAGTGGCAGAATGTCAAACAACATTTCGCTAATCCACGTTCATTCAAGATTTTAAAGACCCCGCTCATTGCGGGGTTTTTTGTTGCAAAACAAGGAGATAGTTAAAATTTTTTATAGTTAATGGAAAATGAATGGGCGGTTCTGATTGCATTCAGCGTGGGGTGTTTATGGTCATCATAACGACAATTTAACTTCAAAGGAACAGACCATGACAACGACAACATTGACAAAGATTTTAACTTCCACTTTGGCATCAGCAACAATTTTGGCTGCTTTAGCTATGCCAGCAAATGCCGGCGGACAAATTCAATTCCAAATCAATGCGCAGAACGAAAAAGATGAAAAGGCTATCAAAACGGGTCTTGCATTTTACTCAATCTATAAAGGCATCAAATCGCAAGGTGGCATTACACAAAATGGCAATGGCAATATTGCCGGTGTCTTACAAAATGGTTTGGGCAATCAGGGCATTATCCACCAGCAGGGCGATGGCCATAATGGTTCGATCCAACAAACCGGAAACAACAATTCGCACGGATTGTTTCAGTTTGGCAAAAACACCAATTCACATGTTAGCCAAAACGGGAATAATGGAGCAGGCGCGACCTTTACCTTTGGCTGGTAAATAAAGGCATTCTCAATATTAAACCCACCGAGAACCATTCCCGGTGGGTTTTTATATGTCTATTTCAATCCGACACCTGCATATTGAACACCGCTCAATTCAGCCATTTCGCGTTTCCATGTGGTGATATCACTTTTGGAGAGATCGCTGAGATTGTCATGTCCGCAAGCGCGCGCCAAAACCTGCATCAATTCAACACTTGCCCCAAAATAACGAGCTAATCTTTCCGCGCCATTTTGAACGTTCAATCGCGCCCTCAATTCAGGTTTTTGCGTGGCTATGCCAGCTGGGCAATTGTTGGAATTACACATGCGCGCCGCTATACAGCCAACGGCCTGCATAGCTGAATTGGACACAGCAATTGCATCCGCGCCCAGCGCCATGGCTTTGACGAAGTCTTCAGCAACGCGCAATCCACCTGTGATCACTAGGGTTACATCGCCACCTGTTCGCTGATCGAGATGCTTGCGCGCGCGCGCAAGGGCAGGGATCGTTGGAACCGAGATATGGTTTCTAAAGATCAATGGCGCCGCACCTGTGCCACCACCGCGGCCATCTAAAATGATGTAATCGGCGCTGGCTTCAAGCGCAAAATCAATATCATCTTCAATGTGATTGGCGGACAACTTGAACCCGATCGGAATGCCGCCCGAACGTTCACGCACTTCATCGGCTATCTTTTTAAAATCAGCCGCAGTTTTCAAGTCCGGAAAAGTGGCCGGCGATATCGCACTTTGGCCGGGCTCCAAGCCACGCACTTCAGCGATTTTGCCCTGCACCTTATCGCCTGGCAAATGACCGCCGGTTCCGGTTTTTGCGCCTTGCCCACCTTTAAAGTGAAAGGCTTGGACCTTTTCGACAAGTTCGGGCTTCCAGCCAAATTGCGCAGATGCGAGCTCATAAAAATAGCGGCTATTTTCAGCCTGCTCTTCCGGCAACATGCCACCTTCGCCTGAACAGATGCCAGTACCAGCCAGCTGGGCACCGCGGGATAACGCAGTTTTTGCTTCTTCTGATAGTGCGCCATAGCTCATATCAGAGACAAATAGAGGAATATCCAACTGCAGTGGTTTTTCGGCGCGTGGACCGATTAAAACTTCGGTTTTCACCGGCACATCATCCAAAAGCGGCTTGCGCGCCATCTGAGCTGGCAATACCAAAATGTCATCCCAATGAGGGAGATCCTTACGCGGCACACCCATTGATCCCATTTCGCCGTGATGACCAAGCTTGGACAGGCCATCGCGTGCAAGTTCATGAATACGAGCTACGGTTGGTTCTTCAGGTGTGGCCACAGCATCTGGCGCGCCGTCCTTTGCTTTCGGTTTTGGGGCGTTGTCACCAACATTTAGATCACCAAGCTGGGCATGGGTGCCATCGCAAAAAGGCGCATTTGCGCTAGATTTACACTGGCACAAGGCTGCACCACCACTTTTCTCAGCGGTAAACTTCTTGGGCGTAATGCCAGTCCCTGCATGGGAGCCATCACAAAAGGGTTGTGATTTCGAGCGGCCGCATTGGCACCAATAATAGTCTTTGCCTTCAACCAAATCGACTTTGGCTGGATGTTTTGCTGCGATGATTGCTTGATTGTCTGATGCCACGATGATCCTCCGCTAGAAAATGATGCTGGCAACTTAACAAGTTCTAATTCTGATGATAAGCCTCGCTAAATGCAAAAGCTGTTCTAAATTTTAGAACAGATGGGAGGGTGATATGGGCCAGATTGAAGATTTCAGATTGTTTATTGAAGTGGTTGATCATGAAAGCATTTCCAAAGCCGCAAACAAACTAAATATCGCAAAATCTGCCGTTAGCCGCAGGTTGGCGCTGTTAGAAGACCGCTATACAGCTAAATTGATCAACCGCGAACCTGGGAATTGGAGCGTTACCACAACCGGTCGGGAACTTTACCAGCGCGCTGTGCGACTTGTGGGTGATATGGATGAGATCGACACAGATTTTAAAGATGTCGCCCATCGCATAGGTGGGTCTTTAACAATCTCTGTCCCACAGGAATTTGGACAATCAGCACTGCGCGGATTTCTGCTTGATTTCAGCGTAAAATACCCAGAGATCCAGCTAACGCTGACATTTGAAAACAGATTTGTTGATCTTGAGCATGAGAATTATGACTTTGCCATCCGCATTTCGAACAGCAAGCCCACGGGTTTTTCCGTTAAACATATCGGCTGTGCCAAACACCAGCTTTATGCCAGTAGAGACTATGTCGAAAAACACGGCATGCCCAAAGATATCTGCGAATTATCGGACCATAAGATCCTAGGATCGGGCATTGCAAAGCGCAGTGTGCTGGAATTCACATCAGATAGCGGCAAACCAATAATGTTTCCGTTTCAATCTGCGATGAGCTGCAATAGCGGAATGTTTCTAATCGATGCAACATTACGCTCTTTGGGTATTTGCCGTTTGCCAGATTTTGTTGCCAAAGCGCATGTTGATCGCGGTGAACTTTTGGAAGTGTTGCCCGATATTGCCTATAGCGATCTCGGCATTTATCTCATTCATGCAGAAAGCCGTCGTTTGAATAAGCGTATGCGTCTATTTTCAGATGAACTTGATAAACT
>JAHDFS010000017.1:0-3527 GCA_020628035.1 Rhizobiaceae bacterium | reverse complement strand
GTAAATCATCAATCGTCAAGAATGCTTCCTCTGCCTGATTGGTCTCTAAGAGGTGCTGGCGGAAAATCCCGGGCAGTAATCCGCAATCAAGGTGAGGGGTGCGCAATTTGCCTTCATTGTTGCGGATAAAGATATTGGTAATCGTACCTTCGCAGATCTGGCCTTTTTCATTACATAATATGACTTCATTGATGTCGTCTGGGGCAAATTCAGCCCGTGCAGCTTGATAGACATCACGCTTGGAGGTTTTGTGCCAAAAGAGCATATTCGTGGAATCAATTCGGGTGTTCGCGATCGCGATTGTCCATTGCGTGTCATCAGCTTGTTTTTCAAATGCCTCAAAAGTCGTTTCAAAACGACCATCTTTGAAGAGTTCAAGTCGAACACGGGATGTGTGTTCAAGCTCAAAGTTTAAAGCATCGACGATTGAGTCTGGGCGGATATCAAACTCCAACAATTCGGCCGATCGCGCCATGCGATCAAGATGGGCGGACTTGCGGATAAAACCATTCTCGGGCTCAAATCGAAGTGTTTCTATGAGTGATAGATTGCCGCTAATTCCATGGCAAATTTTGCTTTGGTCAGACATTCCTCATACTCCAGTTCAGCGGTTGATTCCAGCGTCACACCACCACCGACATTAAATTGCGCGGTGTTATCTTCATAGAGACTTATCGTGCGGATTGGCACATTAAATTGCATCTCGCCCGTTGGATTAATCCAGCCAATAGCGCCGCAATAGGCTTCGCGCGGCGTCCGGTCCTCCAGCTGGCATAAGATTTCCATCGCACGCATTTTAGGAACGCCCGTGATCGAGCCACAGGGAAAAATCGCGCGTATTATTTCGGAAAATTTTGTCCCCTGATTGAGTTTGCCGCGAACTCTGCTGACAAGCTGATGAACGGTCGCATAGGTTTTTAACTCATAGAGTTGCGGCACCTTCACAGAGCCTGCTTCGCAGACATGGGAAAGATCATTGCGCAAAAGGTCAACAATCATGACATTTTCGCTGAGGTCTTTGTCGCTGGCTAACAGCGCCTCTTCAATAGCCTTATCTTCCGCAGGCGTTTTACCACGCGGTGCGGTGCCTTTCATGGGGCGAGATTCGATCATGCTGTTCTGATCTATATGAAAAAACAACTCAGGTGAGCGCGACAAGATAATCGGGCCACCAAGATTGACATAGGCTGCATGATTAACGGGTTGGATTTGTGCCAATTGCTCAAAAAGTGCAAACGGATCACCCTGCCAATTAGCATTCATTGGAAATGTTAAATTTCCCTGATAACAGTCACCAATTCGCATGTGATGGGTCAAGGTATTAAATTTTTGTTTGTAGGTTTCAAAATCCCACGCTGGCTTGGGTTTCGTGAAATGAGGTGGTGCATTGCGCAGCTTTGATAGGTCCTCACCTTGTTCTGTCGAAGGGCCCTCAAAAATGCCAAATCGTGCCAGATTTGCCCGTCGCTGCTGAGGAAGTTGTTTTTTTAATTTCTCTTCAAAGCAAAACCCGGCCTCATAGCTCATATAGCCGGCGATCCAGTGGCCCTGCGCTTGATATTCTTCAATTTTGTCATAGACTTCAAACAATTGTTCAGGCGTGTCTGCGCTTAATATCTCAACAGGATCCTGGAACAAAAGCGATGTTCCTGCTATCTCGTCTCGAAACAGGATTTGATGATCTGTTTGTCCGTTAAGCATTGCTGTCATGAAGCGTTAATCACTGATAAAAATAAAACCTCCCGCCGGAGATGGCGGAAGGTTCAGTCTAAACAACATTGTTGGTCTTAGAACAAGCCCTCAATCAAGCCATCATCATTGAGCATGATCTGCTCAGCTGATGGAACGCGTGGCAGACCTGGCATTGTCATGATCTCACCGCAGATCACTACGATAAAGCCAGCACCCGCTGAAAGGCGAACCTCACGCACAGGCAATGAGTGACCAGTTGGCGCACCACGCAGGTCTGGATCCGTTGAGAATGAATATTGCGTTTTCGCCATACAAACAGGAAGATTGCCAAAGCCATCGGCTTCCCATGCTTTCAGCTGATCGCGAATTTTCTTATCAGCAAGCACTTCATCAGCGCGATAAATGCGTTTTGCGATTGTCTCCACTTTTTCAAAGAGTGGCATGTCGTCTGGGTAAAGCGGGTGGAATGCAGCCATTTCGCTTTCGGCCATTTTTACGACCTGATGCGCAAGATCTTTCACGCCTTCTGAACCATGCGCCCAGTGCTTACATAGGATCGCTTCTGTCCCAAGGCTTGCGACATATTCCTTCACAGCTTGTACTTCAGCATCTGTGTCGGTGACAAAGTGGTTAATCGCAACCACAACCGGCACGCCGAATGATTTGACGTTTTCAATGTGACGGCCAAGGTTTGCGCAACCAGACTTAACCGCATCCACATTTTCCTCGCCAAGATCAGCTTTCGCAACGCCGCCGTTCATTTTCATTGCACGAACCGTTGCCACAAGCACCACAGCATCTGGTGAAATGCCAGCTTTGCGGCATTTAATGTTCATGAATTTCTCAGCGCCAAGGTCAGCACCAAATCCAGCTTCAGTCACAACATAATCAGCAAGCTTAAGCGCTGTTTTTGTTGCAACTACCGAATTACAACCATGGGCGATATTGGCAAATGGGCCACCATGCACAAAGGCAGGGTTATTCTCAAGCGTTTGAACAAGGTTTGGCTGCATGGCATCTTTGAGAAGAACAGTCATAGCACCATCTGCTTTAATATCGCGACAGTAAACCGGTGTGCGATCGCGGCGATAAGCAACAATGATGTCGCCCAAACGTTTTTGCAGGTCATCAAGATTGTTGGACAAACACAGAATAGCCATCACTTCAGAGGCCACAGTAATGTCAAAGCCAGCTTCACGTGGGAAACCATTGGCAACACCGCCCAAAGACGCTGTAATTTGACGTAAAGCACGGTCGTTCATATCCATCACACGACGCCAAGCAATGCGGCGAATATCAATCTGCTGCTCATTACCCCAATAAACATGGTTATCGATCATTGCTGACAAAAGATTGTGGGCTGATGTGATGGCGTGGAAGTCACCTGTAAAATGCAGGTTCATGTCTTCCATTGGCACCACTTGGGCGTAACCACCACCAGCAGCGCCACCTTTCATGCCAAAACATGGACCCAAAGATGCTTCACGAATACAAATGGCCGCATTTTTACCAATCGCGTTCAATCCATCGCCAAGACCCACAGTTGTTGTGGTTTTACCTTCACCGGCAGGCGTTGGGTTGATCGCGGTGACGAGAATCAACTTACCGTCTTTTTTGCCCTCTTGAGCCTTAATAAAGTCTGCAGAAACCTTTGCTTTGTCATGGCCAAAAGGCAAAAGATCATCTGATGGAATGCCAAGTTTTGCACCAATTTCTTGAATTGGTTTTTTATTGGCTTCGCGCGCTATTTCAATGTCGGTTTTAAAGGCCATATTCAGCTCCCTAGATTTGTAGTTGGAGTGAATGTAGGCGCAGATATGTCAAATTACTTGCCT
>JAHDFS010000159.1 GCA_020628035.1 Rhizobiaceae bacterium | reverse complement strand
ATTGCAGCCACTTTGGACGCAAATTCCATCGCTTGTTTAAGCGGTTCTTCGCCAATATTTTTCAGCGCTGGCTTGGATAACAAATCCAGTTCTGAAAGCTTAGCCAATAGACCACCATTAAAGCTGTCACCTGCGCCAACTGTGTCAGCGACGGTGACCTTTTTAATCGCTATATCAACAGAGCTGCCATCACCATAAAATCCAGTAGAGCCGTCTTCACCCTTGGTCAGCACGACTAAGGACACGCCAAACTGACGTAGCTGATTGGCCGCTGTTTCAAGTGAAGAAGCATCAGGATAGATCCATTTGAGATCTTCATCCGAAATCTTCACAATATCACAAAGGCTAAAGAGTTTTTCTAAGCGCTTACGATATCTCACTTCATCGGAAATGAACGTCGTCCGGATATTTGGATCAAGCATGACCACAGAACTTGCTGAAACTTTTTCAGCCAGTGCAGCATAGCTCTCACCAGAGGGTTCGCTCGCTAAGCTAATGCCACCAAAATAATATGCAGCAACTGCTTCATCATTCGCATGAAAATCATTAAATTGAACCATGCGGCCTGCAGAATTTTCGTCAAAGAAAGAATAGGACGCGTGCCCATCTTTCAGTTCAACAAAAGCAAGTGTCGTTGGTCGCTCGCTCTTTACCAATTGAGACGTATTAACATTGCTGGCAATCAAATCTCGTTCAAGCTGCTGCCCAAACATGTCTTCAGATACGCCAGAGACCAAGGACACGTCTGTCCCCAGTCTCCCAAGCGTGATCGCAGTGTTAAAGATGGCTCCACCGGAATGGGGCACAAACGCTGTCTGGTCATCATCAATGCCAATGGCAATCATGTCGACCAGAGCTTCACCACAGCATATGATCATGAAATGCGTTTCTCGCTTTCTTTATCGAAATAATGAACGCGATCCGCGTCGACTTTAAAGTGCATAAGATCACCTTTTGAATTCGAAGCGAAATCCTCGGTTTTCACAATGAACTCAGAATTATCATCGCGGATCAAGTGCGCAATGATATGATCACCCAAACGCTCGATCAATTCAAGCTTACCACTGATCACTGCTTCTGATTTTTTACATGCAATCAGATGTTCTGGACGAATGCCCACGGCGACGTCACCCGCTGGTGCATTTTCAAGATCGCCAACGCTTTTATCGCCGCCAATAGAAACAGTTTTGCCATCGACTTTGGAATTGAAAATATTCATCGCTGGGCTGCCAATAAACTGAGCCACAAACAAATTGTCAGGCTTGTTATAAAGATCCATTGGCTTACCAACTTGCTCAACATAGCCTAGGCGCAATACGACAATTTTGTCCGCCAATGTCATCGCTTCCACCTGATCGTGGGTCACATAGATCATGGTTGCGCCCAGACGCTCATGAAGCCGAGCAATTTCAAGACGCGTTTGTCCACGAAGCGCAGCATCAAGGTTTGATAAAGGCTCATCGAACAAGAATACCTCGGGCTCGCGGACGATCGCGCGCCCGATGGCAACGCGTTGCCGCTGCCCCCCCGAAAGAGCCCGAGGTGTTCTATCTAGATAATCCACAATATCGAGAACTTTCGCGGCTTGTTGCACGCGGCGATCAATCTCGTCTTTTGGTGTTTTGGCCTGTTTAAGACCAAATGCCATATTGTTGTAGACGGTCATATGTGGGTAAAGCGCGTAAGTTTGGAACACCATGGCAACGCCACGCTTTGAAGGCGCTACTTCATTGACAACTGTGTCGCCAATTGAGATTTCACCGCCGGAGATTTCTTCCAACCCTGCAATCATGCGCAACAATGTAGATTTACCACAGCCTGAAGGGCCGACAAACACAACAAATTCGCCGTCATCAATATCAAGATTTACACCGTGCATGACCTCGACTTCGCCATAGGCCTTAACCACGTCTCTGATTGTTAAACCCGCCATTTTTTTTCCATTTCTGTTATTGCATTTGTCAAACCAGCAACAAATTCCGGATATTGATTTGGTAAGTCTGCCCATAAGCGTTTTGAATGAGCAAATTCCAGTTCGTTACCCGGCTTTACGAGTGGTTCCAGTAAATTCCAGTAAGCTTCATGATAGGGAATGGGCATGCTGCCTTGTGCGATACGTCTTGCAAAAACGTACCAGCTCGCAACACAATCAAATCCATGCACTGGTGTGATGCCTTGTTTAAGGCAAGATTCAAGCGTCGGTCTGATGAAGACGGGCATTTTGGAAAAGCCATCCATACAGATACGCTCGAGTTGATCAGCAATTGCGCCATTTGAAAAACGCTTTGCTATCATCGCTAGATATTCTGTTTTATCCAGCGGTAATTCCATATCAAGACCAGGCAGCACTTCCTTGGTCTCATAATTATCGAAGAACATACGAAGTTCGGGATCAGCAAAGGCTTGATCATATGTATCGTGGCCGGCAAGAGCGCCTAAATAACAAAGTCCTGTATGCCCACCGTTTAAGATGCGAATTTTCGCTTCTTCATAAGGATCGACATCGTCAACAATTTCAACACCCACTTTGGCCAGATCAGGCATTGGAGCACTGAAGTTACGTTCGACCACCCACTGAGAAAATGCCTCACCATGGATGGGATCATAATGGCCAACGCCAAAGCTTGCAGCAATCTCTTGTTGCAGCGATTCATCAGCACGAGGTGTGATGCGATCAACCATGGAACATGGGAAGCTGACATTCTGTTTGACCCATTCAAGCAGCTCAGTCTCGCTTTTTAAGGCCAGATAATGTTTGAAATTATTTTCAAGCATATGCCCATTTGAACGGATATTGTCGCAACAAAGAATGTTAACCGGGTTACCGGTTTCGGAGTATCGACGTTTCAATCCGTTTAATAAGAATGCATAGATCGACGATACACGATTGCCGGAAATCTCTTCTGAGATCAGCGGATCATTAATGTTGAGAGAGAAATCATCATTAAGGTAATATCCGCTTTCCGTCACGGTGATTGTGATCATATGCACATTGGAATTGGCAATAGCATTTTCAGCGCTTCCTGCGTCTAGTGACCAATCCAAAAACTGACAATGTGAACGCACAAGGCGCAATTCTTTTTGGCCCTCAGGCGAAGTCGTTTTTAAAATATAGCCGTTTTCAACCTGAGATGAGTTTGCAAATGCTGAAGATTCACCCGCACGCAGATTGATCGCTGTTATGCCCCATCTCAAGTCGCCGGTCTGATCCATATAATCATCAATATAAACGGCCTGATGAGCGCGGTGAAATGCGCCGTACCCGACATGTACGACACCTAATGAACACTCGGAACGATCATAACGTGTTGCAAAGAGTTCAGGATTTGACTGGTGTATCGAGGCTAACGTCATGAGCTTGCCTTTTGCTTTGGTGCCAACTCATTTAAAGCAATGTCTCGATACTCAGATGGCGTCATGTCTTTCATTTTTAGGAACTGTCTGTTGAAATTAGCCAGGTTCTGAAAGCCCACTGAGAAGCAAATTGCAGAGACCTGGTCATCGGTTGAATAAAGCATGGAACAGGCTTGGCTAATCCGAATGCGATTAACAAATTCTACGAATTTATTGCCTGTAAAACGTTGAAAGTTTCTCGAAAAAGCAGCTGGGCTCATGCCTGCCATATTGGCCGCCATATCGATGGAAATGTCTTCAGAATAATGTTCAGATATGTAGTCAACGACCTCCGCAATGCGCGCTTGTTTAGAATTACCTTCAGGTTGGATCATGCCTGCAACAGATAGCGCGCGTTTTTCCGCATGTTCGTTCACGCGCACTAAGAAGCGTAAAAACGCTACGATACGTTCGGCACCTTTGGTTGAACGAATACGCTCAAAATGACCTTTGGCAAATGTTGGGTTGAACCCGGTAAATTCAATGCCAGATTTTGCCATTTCAAACATGGCATCCATCTCACGAAATTCAGGGAATGCGACAGCAAGCTGATCAATGCTTTCCTGGCTAAATTGAACCAACATATCTCGAATTTCGACGGGTTCCGGGTTAGCAACCTCATCGGTGATCCAGTTATGCGGAAGATGTGGTCCTGTCAAAAACAAGGAGCCTGGAGAAAATTCGCCAATATAATCGCCGACAAATGCCTTCCCGCGCGTTGCCACAACGAGATGTAGTTCATATTCGGGGTGGCTATGCCAACGGCACAAATCTGTGGGCCAACCATGTTCGAGATAACGAATGGTTTCCGTCGCGCGATCAACATACTCAAATTCTGGCAAAATAATCGACATCGGCTACCTCAACACATTTCCACCATCAACGCTCAAGGTTTGCGCGGTGATATATTTTGATTGATCCGAAGCAAGAAAAACAGCCGTACGTGCAACATCTTCAGGTTTACCCATGTAACCTAAAGGAACCTCCTCGCCCACTTCACGTTTTTTCTGTCCAATTTCTTTGTTTTCAAACTTCGCAAAAAGTGCATCAACATCCTTCCACATTGGCGTATCAATAACACCTGGAGAAATTGCGTTTACACGGATTTTATAAGGTGCGAGCGCCAATGCCGCAGATTGTGTATAGCTGATAATTGCAGCCTTTGTGGCGCAGTAATGGGCAACCAAAGCTTCGCCTCTATGGCCAGCCTGGCTTGCCAAGTTAATGATGGAACCTTGTTTGCCTTCTTTGACCATAGATTGAGCAGAGGCCTGCATCACAGCATATGCAGAACGAACATTAAGCCCGAACAAGCGGTCATATTGTTTAAGATCTGCTTCAAGGACCGAACCCATGTCAAAGATTGCTGCATTGTTGAAAATAACATCCGGCTTCATGTCTGATATCCAAGTCGTACATTCTGCAAGACCCTCATCAGATAATAGATTTAATCCTCGATATTCGCTGTCGCAAGCACCTGTGAAACGATCACCAATATCTGTTGTAATCACGCGAGCCCCAAGAGCCGCGAAATGTTCCGCAGCTGATGCACCGATGCCGCCATTGGCACCGGTCACAAAGCATGTCTTACCTGACAAGTCAGTTGGGGCAGGATTAAAGGTCATTTAACAGCCCCAAAGGTTAGACCTTGAACAAGCTGCTTCTGGCAGAACCAACCAAGCACCACAATTGGGCCCACCGCTGCCATAGAAACGGCTGATAGTCGTCCGAAGAAGAGTCCTTCTGGTGCACGGTTACCCTCAATCAACTTCGACAGCGTCGCAGCTTCTGTTGTTGTCAGGCGCACAGTCCAATAGGCTTCGTTCCAGCAGAAGATAAAGCAAAGCAGAGCGGTTGAGGCCAAGCCACCCCAGGCAAGTGGAAGAAGAATATCTTTGATCTCACCCCAAGTGCTAACGCCATCCATTTTACCCGCTTCGATAATTTCTTTTGGGATCTCTTTGAAATATGTAAAGAGCATCCAGATTACGATCGGCAAATTGATTAAGCTCAATACAATGATGATTAAAAAATGCGTATCAAACACGCCCAAAAAGTTCTTAGTCAGGAACGTCATCGGATAAAGCACGGCCGCAGCAGGCAACATCTTAGTCGATAGCATCCACATCAAGATATCTTTTGTATGGCGACTTGGATTAAACGCCATTGCATAAGCCGCCGGCACGCCAACAAACAATGTGAAGCCGGTGGCAAATGTTGTGGTGATGACCGAATTGATCGCAAAGCGCCAATAGTCGTAGTTTTCCGCCATGTTGAGATAGTTATCAAGCGTTGGCGTAAAGAAGAACAAGAATTCTGGTTTCACCGCATCGGCATCTGTTTTGAAGCTGGTAAATGCCAGCCAGAAGATTGGAAAGAAGAAAACCAATCCAACCACCCATGCCATCGTTGGGCGCATGATATTACCAAATTTAGAAGATTGAGAAACAATAGCCATATCAGTCACCTAGTCCATTAAGCTCTTGCCGATCATGCGCAGCAAGAAAAACGCAACAATATTGGCGAGAATGACGGCGAAGATACCTGTTGCACTCGCAGCTCCAATATTGTTAGACGCAAACTCACCGATAAGATAAGGCAGGTTTTTATTCCCGTTTCCTCGGCTGACGATTTCAATCTCGGCGTAAAGCGAGAGATGGAAAATTGACTGGATCATGATCACGATCGCAATCGGTCGCGCCAGGTGTGGGATTGTTAAATTTCGGAATTGAGACCATGCATTGGCACCATCAAGCACCGCCGCTTCCTTCTGCTGCTGATCTTCAGATTGCAATGAAGTCATAAAGATAAGAACAGCAAATGGGGTCCATTGCCACGTCACCATAATGATAACAGCATAGGCGGAGGTCTGAGTTGCACGGAATGAGATAGGCTCAATTTCCGGCCATAGTTGGAAGAAGCCACCAATGAGCGGGAGACTTTTCAGTCCAACAATAATTTCATTAATACCGGCAACTGCCAAACCATTCAGACCAAGCACAGGATCTAAGATCATATTGATCCACAAAACAGCGTTCACCGCAGGCATTACGAAAAATGGTGAGATGAGAAGCACCCGCACAATGCCGCGACCGGGGAATGATTTATTGATCAGCACCGCAATGGCTAGGCCGAGCGTGACGGTTAGGATGAGGATCGACCCCACAATGAATAGGCTATTGGAAACCGCAAACCAAAAGTCTTTTGCGTTAAACAACACATATTCATAATTACCAAAACCACGCCAATTGCTCAGGCTCGGTGTCGTCCATTCTGGGCGACGATTGCTATTAAGAACATAGCGGATGAACGAAAAATAAAGGGTCATAGAGAGCGGAACAAGCATCCAGACCAATAGTAGCAACACAGCGGGCGTTTGCAGCAGTCGCGGGAGTGTTCTTTTTGTTGACATCGTTCTCATACCCCTATTGGGAGCGCCAGCTCCTTATTGAAAAACGGATTTTTAGTTGAAGGTATTTCCAACTTGGTGTCACAATTTAACGTGAACCAACCCACAGAAACAAATAAATGTTTCTAAGGATGAAAATCCGGCAGCAAATGCCACCGGATTTCATGTTTAGTTAGCTAATGCTTAGTAGTAGCCTGCTTCTGACATAATCGCGTCAGCAGCTTTTTGGGCAGCTGCTAGAGCATCGTCTACAGACTTAGCACCTGAAAGAGCCGCAGCCATTTCTTGTGCAACAGCAGAACCAACTTCTG
>JAHDFS010000158.1 GCA_020628035.1 Rhizobiaceae bacterium | reverse complement strand
GGGTCAGCGGGTCAATAAAGAAAATCAACATATCGACTTTTCCATCAGCAATCAGCCCACCAATTTGCTGATCACCGCCTAAAGGGCCGCTTTTCATCCGTGTGACAGAAAGCTCAGGGCAGGCATCGGCAATCCGTCCGCCAGTCGTTCCGGTTGCAACAATTTCATAGGCGCTTAGGGCAGATTTATGTGTGACCGCAAAATCAGTCAGGTCGTCTTTTTTTTGGTCATGCGCAACCAATGCGATTTTTCGTTTATCGGTCATAAAATTAAGTCTTACAAATTGGTGTTTTAACTGTCAGATGGTAACGGAACATCTTTTATAGATTTAAAGTCAGGTCTGCCAGTATAATTTAACTGAACCTGTGAGTAGACCATTTTACCTAAAGTCACTTCAGCTTCTGAACTTGGTGTTGGACCGTTCAAAACAGCTGCGCAGGACTGTGGCAGATCCGCCATGCTTTTTAACTTACGTGGCTTGGGCTTCACACCCGGTTTTTTAGGTTTAGGTGGTGCCCAACGTGCCGGTTCAAACCACCAATCAAGTGGCGCGCCACATCCATCACCTGCGGGAACTGCTGCCTGTCGTTTACAATTTGGGGAACCGGACAGACATTTCATGCGAATGTGGAAATGATAGTGATGGCCATAATAGGGGCGAACTTTACCCAAATTGGTTCGATCACCTTTCCAATTGTCGCATAATTCACGCTTAATCGCTGGATGAACAAACAATCGCTCAACGTCACTGTAGCTGGCAGCGCGCATAATGAGTTTTGCATGCGCTGGTGTCCAAATATTTTGATCAACCTTCAATTCACCTTTTTTAAGGACAGAGATAGCGCTCATATTGGTTCGCTCAGTGTGCGTGAGTGTGCGAGAGGGCATAGGTGTAAGCCAGATATCAGCATCAAGTCCAACCTGATGCGAGGCATGGCCCGATAGCATCGGCCCACCGCGTGGTTGTGAAATATCGCCCACTAAAAGGCCCGGCCAGCCGTCATGCGCCGCCGTTTGTTTGGATAGATCCTTGACCATCGCAATCAATGTTGGATGACCCCAGCGGCGATTTCGTTCAAGACGCATGGCTTGCCAAGTTGGGCCGTCAATGGGAATGGCCACACCACCCGATAAGCAACCCTTTGTATAAAACCCATGTGAAGCTGCAGCCATCGTCGTTGGTAGCTTCTTAGCACCGAACAAGAATTTCGCAGCCTTTTCCTCTGCCAGCCCGTATTGCGCAGACATGGTCAGGACCAATAATGTTGAAGCCAGTCGTTTGAACTTTGAAGAGAGTTTCATTGAGTTTCCCATTCAGTTGGACGCGCAAATCGCCTTTTAATCATAACGTCCATTTTAAACCATTCAAGGCTTGGCCCAAGATGACCCGTTAGCAATTACTTTAAACGGTAGATTTGCAACGTGTTTTCAGCCGTCGCCTCAATGAGCTCAAGAAAGTCAGGCACTTCGCCCTTCGCAAGCAATGCATAAAATCCATCCTCAGCCTCTCGTGTGCTGAGAGTAACTTGTGGGTCGATTCTGCAAAAGGCTAAATGTGTGACTTTCGCATTTCTCAAGATAGCCTCAGCTTCAGAGGGCGTTGCCACAGATGATTTGATTTCTGCCAATAGTCCCAACTGGTTACGGTGATAAGGTGCTGAAATTGCATGGTGATGCGTGAAGCGCAAAATCGTGGCACCCAAATTGGATGGGCTTGATACAACTCCCTTTGGTTCTCCAGCAAGTGCTTCAAATGCTTCAGGTGACTTACAAGCGATTTGAATGTTCTTCTTTGAACCCGTCTTAGAAGCGCTTTTCTTATCATCCGCGGATAGGGCTGATAAACCGATCCAGACCAACGACCAAATAATAGGCAGTGAAACAAGCGCTGAAAAAATGAAAACGAGTGATTTTTTGATGTTTTTGGGGTCTGCATTAGCTGCCGTGCGAAAATCTGCGACCAAAACCGCCATTACGATCATGGCGACCAAATTGGCAAAAAGCGTTGCTCGAACTTGTAGAAGACCAATCCCCATTGCCAAACATAGTAGCAACAAGAGTTTTAGATGTTGCTCGGTCTGAATTTTGTTTGAAATTTTATAAAGGCACAAAATAATCGCAAGCAGCGGCACCATATAATAGTTGAACACCGAATAGGGTTGTCCCTCTAGCAATGCCACGATTGATCTTGCCTCAACAATATTATTGAGCCACATTTTGACAAGAAACGGATCTAGATCCGCAAGCGGACTTTGAAGGCAATGTGGCGCGATAATCACGGCAACCGCACCAACGACAACACCGATCGCAGCAAGCGAACAGAAGCGGATGAAACGGCTTTTGTAAGATAATAAAGCTGATGCAAAAAACAGCCCTGCTGATCCGGTTATTCCCAAAGCGTAAAAGCCAAGAGATAAAGCATCGCAAACCACTTGATTGTAGAGATCTGGCGGTGTTGTTCCAAAGAATATAACCGTTAAAGTTAAGCCCATAGAAAGCGAGAAGATGCGGGTAGGGCGCCGAAGTGATTTGCCGCCATACCACGCCCAAGTTATCGCGACAATTGCACAGACCACGGCAATCAATGGCGTCGTTTCCGCGCCAATCGCGAGTGCTAAAGCGGACAAAAATCCGGCAAATCCATAGGCTATCCAAGGGTAAGTGCGATCAAGCAAAATTGCCACTGAAAGTGCAAAAATTGCCAATTGAACATTGTGGTGATCAATGGCACCGGGTTTATATTTCCCGGTCCAGAAGATGAAAACAACCGCGCCGATTGCTCCCATAATTGCGCTATTTTTACTGCCACCGATTGATCTAGTTGCAGACACAAATCCATAGATGACAGGAATGGTCAGAAGTAGTGGCCACACAAAGAGCGCTGCCGCTTCGGCGCTTTCCTGCGTGGTGAAAAATGAGAATATAGCAATCATCGCAGCAATCGGTGCGTCGATAAGGCGAGACCAATGCATTAACGTTCCACCGTCCAGACCCAATCGATATTGCATCAGATCGAACCAGCCTTGACCGGACATGAAGTCGCGGATCTGAACCAGTCGCAATACATCATCACTATCTCCACCCACATAGTCTAAGCCGGTTCGTAGATATGTAATGGTCAAAATGGCCACCAAAATTAGCCAATTTATGAGAACAAGATTTCTTAGATTTTGTGGTTTTGTCATGGTGATCTGCACGGGTTATGTTGGTTTTACGGTGCTTGGCCAACTTTTCGGTGTAAAAATCTGGGTTTAGAATAGAATTTCAACCTAGCTTTAACCTTATCAATAAATAGTAAAGACAACTGCAACATCTGTATTGAGTGATGAGGAAAAGTTGATGACATATTGCCCTAGTGAGGAACTCGACATTGCCATTCTTTTGCCTTGCTATAACGAAGCAGCAACCATTTCGGATGTTGTGACCGGATTTAGAACTGCGTTGCCGCAAGCAAGGATCTATGTTTACGACAACAACTCATCCGATGACACTGCCTTATTGGCCGGAAAAGCCGGAGCATTTGTGGTCAAAGAGCCGCGTCAAGGCAAAGGCCATGTTGTGCGCCGGATGTTTTCAGACATTGATGCTGATATATATATCATGGCAGATGGTGACGGCACTTACGCCGCTGAAGATGCGCCTGATCTTGTGCGTATATTGCTAACTGAAAACAGCGATATGGTTGTTGGTACGCGAAAGGGCGTGACCGATGATGCCGGGCGAAAAGGTCATGCCTTTGGCAATTCGATCTTTAATCTCCTTTATCGCGAAATATTCGGAAAAGATTTTTCTGACATTTTCTCAGGCTATCGGGCGTTCTCTCGCCGATATGTAAAAAGTTTTCCCGCACTGTCATCAGGCTTTGAAATCGAGACGGAAATGTCCGTGCATGCCTCGTCTATGCAATTGCCCGTCACAGAAATTCCGCTGGAATATGGTCGCCGTCCGGAGGGATCAGATAGTAAATTATCGACGTTTAAAGACGGTGCCAAAATTCTGCTGAAATTTGCGAGCTTGATGAAAGAAACGCGCCCATTATTGTTTTTTGGATATGTGGGTTTGGGCATTTTATCGCTGAGCCTGATCTTCATGCTGCCGGTTTTGAATGATTATTTTCAAACAGGTTTAGTGGATCGTATGCCAACATGGATATTATCGATGGCGCTCCTCATGATGTCCATTATGGTTTTCTGTGCCGGAATTATCCTAGATTCTCTTGCTAAATCACGAATTGAGCAAAAGCGTATTCTATATATGACCATTGAAAGTTTGCAGTCTGCCCACCGTCAAGATAAAGATATCGGGAAACTGAAACAGGCATCTCAGGAACTTCTAGATCAGTTTGAAAAAGAAGAACCTGATGATGATCAAGCACCGAAAGTTGCATGAAAAAGATCATATCGTTTTTAATCGCAGGAAGTGTCGGCTTGGTCGCGGATGCAGGTGTCTTATTGCTCCTGCTTCGCTTCACATCATTCGACCCCTTTAGCGCGCGAATTTTCGCGATTGCCGCTGCGATGGGATGTACCTGGATTATCAACCGAAACTTCACATTCCAAAAAGGCGGGCGCAGCGTCGCATCAGAAGGCGTGCGTTATGGCAGCGTTGGGTTAAGTTCGGCCCTACTGAACTACATAATCTATGCCAGCTTGTTATTTGTATTTGTTGAATTCAGACCAATATTTGCCATGTTAATAGCATCAGGATTAGCCACCTGTTGGTCGTATTTTGGATACAATACATTTGTTTATGGTAGCCCCAAAAAATAGGGCCACCAATTTTTCACTTTTGTGAATTTATCCGCGCAATTCACCGCCCGTTGATTTTGCTACATTGGCGATGATTTTGGATGACAATGCTTCGAAATCTTCTTCAGTCAGTGTGCGCTCGGTTGGCTGCAAGGTGACTTCAATCGCGATAGATTTCTTACCTTCACCCAATGAAGGGCCTTCAAACATGTCAAAAACATTGACCGATGAGATCAGCTTTTTGTCCGCGCCGCTGGCTGCTTTGACCAGTGCTTGAGACTGCACATCGCTATCAACCACAAAGGCAAAATCGCGACGCACCGCTTGATAAGGTGACAGCGATAACGCACCTTTTGTTCGGGTTGGTTTGCGTTTGCCTTCAGGGATTGCATCAAGGAAAATCTCAAATCCGCAAAGAACGCCTGAGACATCCAACGCTTTCAATACAGATGGGTGAAATTCACCAAAGGTGCCAATCACATTTTTGGGTCCAAGCTTGATCTTGCCAGAACGACCCGGGTGATACCAATCTGGTCCTCCAGCTTCAATCTGCAGGTTTTTAACAGGTGCTCCGGCTGCTTCAAGTGCTGCTAATGCATCCGCTTTCGCATCATAAACACCAACGTTATCTGCATTGCCAGACCAATGACGGCCAAGTGCTTCCATTTTCGCAGTGCCACGACGAATACCGGATGCCACGCGTCTTTGTTGCTCAGGATTATCACCTTCATAGGTTCCTGAAACTTCAAAGATCGCTGTATCGTTAAAGCCGCGATCGGCATTTCTCTGTGCAGCCAACAACAAACCTGGCAACAATGATGGACGCATATCCGACATATCAGCTGCAATTGGATTGCTCACTTTAAGCGTCTCAGCACCACCGCCAAAGAGTTTGGATGCTTTTTCTGAGATAAAGGAATATGTCACAGCTTCGGACATGCCGCGAACCGCAAGCGCACGACGAGCAGCGCGCGTACGCATTTGAATGGTTGTCAAAATACGCCCATTAACACTTCCTAAGCTTGGCAGGGGTTGTGGATCGATTTCATTCACGCCATAAATGCGCATGATCTCTTCAACCAAGTCCGCTTTGCCATCCACATCAGGACGCCAAGAGGGAACCGATACATCAACGACATCTCCATCGCTGTGAACCTCAAAACCAAGCCGCGTCAGGATATCTGTGCTTTGTTCTTTAGAAACGTCAAGACCGGTGAGGCGTTTGACTTCGCTAAATGGATAAGACACTTGCTTGACATCGGGCTCGGTGAAACCGGTCACTGAAAGTTCAGACGGTTCACCACCGCAAAGATCCATCACCATCTGTGTTGCCAGTTCACAGCCAGCTGCCATGAAATTTGGATCAACACCGCGTTCAAAGCGATAGCGGGCATCTGTGATAATGCCCATATCCCGCCCTGTCCGCGCAATCATCATCGGATCCCATAGCGCACTTTCGATCAAAACATTGGTTGTGTTTTCATCACAGCCCGAATGTTCGCCACCCATAATACCGGCGATTGATTCCGGACCATTATCATCTGAAATGACATTGATCTTCGGATTAAATTCATATTCTTTGCCATCAAGCCCAAGAATTTTCTCACCGTCTTTTGCAGCACGAACATGCAAGTTTCCAGCAACTTTATCAGCGTCGAAAACGTGCAAAGGACGACCCCGATCAAAGGTCACATAGTTGGTAATATCAACAAGTGTGTTGATCGGACGTAATCCAATCGCAAGCAAACGTTGTTGCATCCATTTCGGGCTAGGGCCGTTTTTCACACCTTTAACCAGACGCAAAGCAAAGCCTGGGCAGAAAACCGGGTCATCGATTTTAATGGAGACAGGGCAGGTGCCCGTACCAGAAATCGTCGGAACTGCAGGTGTTTTTAACACACCCATGCCAGATGCTGCCAGATCACGTGCGATGCCAGAAACACCAGTACAATCTGGGCGGTTCGGCGTAAGATTGATCTCAATAACCGGATCACTCAGTCCGGCCCAATCCGCATAGGAAGTACCAATTTCGACATCGGCATCAATTTCAATAATGCCGTCATGCTCGTTAGAAACCATGAGCTCTTTTTCAGAACACATCATCCCACGGCTTTCAACACCGCGAATATTACCAACGCTTAGTGTTACATCAATGCCAGGCACATAGGTTCCAGGCGCTGCAAATGCACCCACAAGTCCTTCGCGAGCATTAGGTGCGCCGCAAACCACCTGAACCGGTTCGCCTTGGCCGGTGTCAACTTTTAAAACGCGCAAGCGGTCAGCATCAGGATGTTGCTCGGCGCTCAACACTTTTGCAATCACAAAAGGTTTGAGCGATGCTTTATCATCAAGCGATTCAAGCTCAAGCCCGATCATAGTTAGGCGATCACAAATTTCCTCCAAAGACGCATCCGTCTCGAGGTGGTCTTTCAACCATGAAAGTGTAAATTTCATCTAAGATGCTCCAT
>JAHDFS010000157.1 GCA_020628035.1 Rhizobiaceae bacterium | reverse complement strand
TGGCCCAAACCGGACATCGGGAATTCCCACCACAAAAGCGTAATGCCTTTCTCGGTTGAAAGACCTTAATCTGTCAAAAACGCTTCCATTGTACCCACTTTGCCCTCGGCGCGAACTGAACGCACCAAGTCAGCAGCTTTATCCGAGACATTAAGCTCCGCAGCTACGGCGAAATTTCTGACTAGTTGTGATTCATCGGCCAAATAGAATGAACGAATGCTTTCACGAGAAATAGGTGTGAGCCTTCAATTTTTAATTTTTACCAAGTTCCACACTGCGGTTATGCGCAGCACTGATTGTGCGCTCGATAAGTGGGGCGATGCCGTTCGACTCGGAAGTAAGCGCATCCAGCCCTGCTTGTGTGGTACCACCTTTAGAGGTCACAGCCTCTCTTAAAGCCGATGGATTTACACCATCCTTATCCAGCATTTTACCCGCGCCGGAAATTGTGCTGCAAGCCAAAGTTTGTGCAAGTTCTCGTGGTAAACCCAGTTTTATACCGGCTTCTGTCATGGCTTCAGTTACCGCAAAAATATAGGCTGGACCGGAACCAGACAAGCCTGTGACCGCATGAAGCATGTCTTCACTGCCAATCTGCACAACTTTACCCACTGCCTGAAACAATTCTGTGGCAAGCTCAACTGAGTTTGATGCAGTCTGATTGGGATAAAGTGCCGTGACACCCGCACCAACCGAGGCAGGTAAATTGGGCATGGCACGGATGATTGCGGTTCGCGACCCAAATGCTTCTTCAAACAGATCAACCTTTGCACCCGCTGCAATCGAAATAACGATAGTCTCATCGCTAATTGTGTATTTTAAGACAGAAAGAATATCCCCCAAAATCTGAGGCTTCACTGCAATAATGATAACCGCCGGAGATACGGGCACGTCTTGATTTATCTGCAAACCAGGCTGAGATTTAAGCCAATCCGATGGAACAGGATCCTGAACATAAACCGCATCAGGACTTATGCCATTTGCGATCCAACCTTCCAAGAGGGCTCTACCCATAAAGCCACAACCCACTAGAACGATGCCGCGCTCATTGAATACCTTGTTCATCATGACCCCGTATTCTCAGCCACGAGCTCTTTGTAAAGCTCTCTTAATTTGTGCATTATCGGTCGATCTCCGGAACCAATTTTTCGCCCATCAATGGATGCAACAGGCGTTTGTGCACCGAATGTGCCACTCAAAAATGCTTCATCTGCACCATAGGTTTCATAGAGCGAATAGTTCTTTTCAAAAACGGGAATATCATTTGCTCGGCATAGGTCGATCACCTTCTGTCGAGTGACACCATTCATGCAATAGTCGCCCGTTGATGTCCAAACCTCACCGCGACGGACGATGAAAAAATTACAGGCATTTGTCGTATTCACAAAACCATTTGGATCAAGCATCAAAGCTTCATCTGCACCCGCTTCTTCGGCCTGCAAACAAGCGATCACGCAATTTAATTTTGAGTGACTGTTCAGCTTTGGGTCCTGACTCATAGGAAGTCCTCGAACCTGCGGCACCGTTGCAAGCGTTATGCCTTTACTTTGCAAACCACCGGCAGGTTTTGAATGCTCCATAATGGCCACGACTGTCGGTCCAAATTTGCTTAAATTTGGGTGCTGAAACGGCTTTGCCTTGCGCCCTCTTGTGATCATCAAACGGCAATGTGCATCACTGGTCATGCCATTTGCCTCTGCGGTGCGCTTAAGAATATCCTTAATGTGATCTGGCCCAAAATCCACATAGATAGCTGCGGTTTTCAGCGAATTAAATAGACGATCCATATGCTCGTCAAAGAAAGCCCATTTTCCATTATAAAGTCGGAGTCCTTCCCACATGCCATCGCCAAGCATAAAGCCGGAATCATAAACCGAGATCTTAGCTTCTTTGCGATGTACCAGCTCACCGTCGACATAGATCATGATATCGCGATTGCGTTCATCTTCCTCTGCCGCATGCGTTGAATGGCTAGTTGGTGATTCAAAATTCATGAGTTTAATGTCCTAAGATTTGGCTTAAGAAAGCTTTTGTGCGTTCATGCTGCGGATTATCAAAAAAAGTTTGCGGCTCGGCTTCTTCAACAACCTGACCATCGGCCATAAAGATCACACGATCAGCAACCTGTCGGGCAAAGCCCATTTCATGGGTGACGCAAATCATCGTCATTCCCTCATTGGCAAGGCTCACCATCACATCCAAAACCTCAGATATCATTTCAGGATCGAGCGCGGATGTTGGCTCATCAAAGAGCATGATTTGCGGTTTCATACATAAAGCTCTGGCGATTGCCACACGTTGTTGCTGCCCGCCGGATAGTTGACCGGGATATTTTTCTGCCTGATCCGGAATTTTCACCTTGGTGAGATATTCCATAGCAATTTCCTCCGCTTCTGCCTGGGACTGCTTGCGAACCAGCATTGGTGCCAGTGTGCAGTTCTCCAAAATGGTTAGATGCGGAAACAAATTAAAATGCTGAAACACCATTCCCGTTTCACGACGAATAGCATCGATGTTATCAAGATTGTCATCAAGTGCGGTATCAAGCACATTGATGGATCCAGAATGATAATCTTCCAACTTGTTGATGCAACGTATCAGCGTTGATTTGCCCGAACCGGATGGTCCGCACACAACAATACGCTCGCCCTTATCAACGGATAGATTTATATTTTTCAAAGCCTGAAAAGATCCGTAATACTTGTCCATGTTTTGAATATTAACTGCAGTAGCCTGAGCCATAATAAATTCCTCCTACCGATCCGCGACAGCCAGACGGCGTTCAAGATGTGCGCCATAGCGTGACAGCGCGAAAACAAAGATGAAGTAAATCAAACCAACAAAGAAATAGACTTCGACATGAGCAAAGCTCCATTCCGATGTCCCAAATGCGGCATTTCCTGATGCAAGGATTTCGAAAAAACCAATAACGACAACTAGCGATGTTTCCTTAAAGGTAATCACAAATTGGTTGATGGTTGGTGGCAGCGCATTTCTAAAAGCCTGTGGCAAGACGATATATCCAATCCGATGCCAATAAGACATACCAAGGGCTTTCGCGGCTTCTTCTTGACCTGCTGGAAGCGCTTGAATTCCGCCGCGCAATATTTCCGCCTGGTAGCATGCGAAGAACAATGCATAACCGAATATGACACGATAGAGCTTGTCGCCGATCATCCAACCAGGCAAAACAAATGGCAGCACAATGGCAAAGGTGAACATGATCGCAAGAAGCGGCAGTGATCTGAATATATCTATGATCAGTCCCATGGTTCGTGCAATCCATGGCAATTCAGATCGTCTAAGTAACGCAAACATAATAGCCAATGGCATGCCTATCAGCGATACTGATGCAAAGATGAAAATTGTAAGCGAAAGTCCGCCCCAATTTTGCTCAAAAACGGGTGTTAAGCCAAAAAAGCCACCGCGCATGAGAACGTAGAAGATTAAAAATCCCGATATCCAAAGAACCGAAATGCGTTTTGCATTCCAGAACCACGGCACGCAGGACAGAATGCCAACCCCCACCATAACTATACAGGCAATGGCAGATCGCCATTGTTCCTCATAAGGGTAAAGACCAAACATGATAAGGCGCCAACGGGCGTCAATAACAGCCCAGCATGCGCCTTTGCCGCCGCCCACACAAAGATCCCGATTTTCAGCACTCCAGACGGCATTAAGAGCCCCCCAATTGAGCAAGTTCCAAAAGACCCAAAGGATTAAACCGCTGAATACAAGGGTCATTGTGGCATCTAAACGCGTTGCAAAATAATTCGCTCGAATGTTGCTCAAAAAACCATATTGTTGATAGGTTCTTACCATCGTCTCACACCCTCAACTGCGTGCCTTTGAGCTTGATCGCATCATTTACACGATTAAGCACCCAGGCCATGGAATAGTTGATGACCAGAAAACCACCCATCAAAATCGCGACCAATTCTAGCGTTTGACCGGATTGGTTGATGGAGGTGGAAATCACCATGAAGAAATCGACAAAGCCTATGGCAATTCCAATTGTGGTTGATTTGAAAAGCCAGACATACTGATTGATAAGCGTTGGCATAACAGCACGTATGGCAAGCGGCAGCTTGATACGGCTAAATGTGTGCCAACGAGATAGGCCTAATGCATGTCCAGCTTCGCCTTGACCGACAGAAATTGAGTTAAAGCCTGCCCGGATAATTTCACCGATGTAAGCTGCGCCATATATCGAAATACCAATGATACACGCAAGCAATTCAGGTGAAATGCGAATTCCTCCACGATAATTCAAACCCTTTCGATAAGGAATATCAAAGAAAGTTGTATCAGGAGTGCGCCCGATAACCATTAAGAACACAATAATGGTTGCAACCATCAGCCAGATAAAACGCTTTATATTCTTCTTCTTTGCATCGATTTTTGGAAACCGCTTTGAAGCACTCATAAAAATGACAATTGCCAGCGCGCAAACAAGGGTCATGAAACACCAGAAGAGATAGCCACCATCCACATTAAAACCGGGCAGATAGATGCCGCGTCCGCTTAAAAAGGTTACATCCGCGAGACTTATCGCATCACGTGGTTTCGGCAGTGCAGTGAGCAGCGCGTACCAGAAAAAAACTTGTAAAAGTAGCGGAATGTTACGAAATATCTCGACAAAGGTTGTGCCAATCAACTCGGCCATTTTATTACCGGAGACGCGCATTACGCCTACTAAACCGCCTAACATGGTTGCCAATACAAGCGAAATAACACCCAGAAAAAGGGAATTTATGATACCGACCCAGATCACCTTCAAATACGTATCTGATGTCGTAAACTCGATCAAAGAGAAACTCACCCCCCAGCCCGTAGCGCGGTCTAGGAACCCAAAACCAGAAGTTAACCCTTGCGCTTCAAGATTGCTTCGCGCGGTAAGCATCAGCACGATGATAAGAAGAATGATTGCGCCGACAAAGCCGAACTGCATCACATTATCTCGAACAGTTTTATTCTTTAAAAAGGCGCTCATCATTCCCTCTCAATTCAGGCAAATTGGATGGAACCGGGGCGAAACTAACTTGGCCCCGATTTGCTTTTGACTTTCTAGTCAACAACAAGCGGGTAGAAAACCCCGCCATTTGTGTACAGATTATTCATGGCGCGCGGCAAACCGTATGGGCCAGACACATTACGCTCGAAGATTTCGGCATAGTTGCCCACTTCTTTAATAAGGTTATAAGCCCAATCATCTGACAGACCGAGACGTTCGCCATAGCCGGGTGTTACACCTAGGAATTTACCAATTTGTGATGATGGCGGGTTAGCACGAACTTCATCAATATTTGCTTGTGTGATACCGTTAATTTCGGCAAACCAAAGTGATGACAACATCCAGTTTTGAACGTCCAGCCATTTTGGATCACCTTCAGGAACGATAATTGCCTCGGGCTCAAGTGCAAGAACATCTGGAAGGATCACATGTGCGTCCGGGTTTTCAGCTGTTGCTTTTGTTGCTGCTAATGGTGGCGAAAACAAAATCAAGCCATCACAGCGCTGATTAAAATAGGCAGCTTTAACCTCGTCACCTTTTTCAAAAACGATAATTTCTGCTTCGATACCGTTATTTTCTAAATAAGCTGCCAAGATACGCTCTGTGGATGTGCCAGCAGATACGCAGATCGAACCGCCATCAAGATCCGCAACAGATTTAGCTTCTAGCTCTGCATGTGCCATTACGTGAAATGCACCCACAAAATATGGGTTAGAATAAGCAAGGTTAAGCTCAGTATCACGGCTTTGTGTCCACCCAGATAGCTTAATCACAACATCAATATCGCCGGATTGAAGCGATGGCCAACGCTGTGCCCAACTGATGGGAACAATTTCCAAATTCCCTTCGGATGAACCAAACAAAGATGCGGCTAGACCACGACATAGGTCGATATCCATGCCCTTCCAATTACCTTTATCATCAACTTCAGCAAAGCCCAAAAAACTGCCATTATGGCCACTACATAAAAGTTTCCCCCGCTCAAGAGCTGTGTTTAAGCGACTGTCAGCAGCATTGGCTACTCCCGTCATAAGGGCAAATGTCGCTGCGGCAGCAAGTAAGATTTTTTTCATTTTGATCTCCAGTTTCTGTTCCCTAGTCGAGTTATCTCGATCTCTTGCCGACATATTGTCGACAAATTTGATAAATTTATAGTCGACATTTTGTCGACGAGTCAATAAGTTTAAAAAACTTTAAGAAAATGACGTCTGACATAATGCGAGGTAATAGATAAATGAGTGCGAGTGCCGTCTCGAAAATAACAAGTGAAGTGCCCAAAAGAGGTGGTGGCGCACGCTATGTTTATAATGTTCTGAGAGATGAAATTCTTGAATTAAAGCTTGCACCCGGTTCAGCTCTTGACGAAACATCACTTTCGCAACGTTTCTCAATGTCACGCTCTCCTGTGCGGGAAGCATTGGTGCGTCTATCAGCAAATGGCTTGGTCAAAATGCTTGAAAACAGATCAACTATTGTCGCCCCAATCAATATTAAAACATTACCAAGATATGTTGAAGCTCTTGATTATAACCAACGCCTTGTAACCAGATTAGCAGCCCGCCATCGATCGGAGGATGATATCCCTAAATTGACAGCAGCGGCGGAGGCTTATGATGAGAGCTGCAAAAAAGGCGAGCCGCTCGAGATGTCGCAGGCTAATAAAGATTTTCACATGCTCATTGCAGATGCATCACAAAACCCGTATTTCGCAGATTCCTATGAACGCCTGTTAGATGAAGGTCGGCGCATATTGCATTTACATTACACTAAGCACAGAGATGAACGTGATCCTTACCCGCTTAGTACTGAACATTACGACATGATTAAAGCCATCCGAAATCAGAATGAAGACGCTGCAGATAAATTAGCACATCAGCACACAAGGCTATTCCATCAACGTATCATGGATTTCTTTAAGGTGAATTATGTCGAGGACGTCTGATTTCAAATCTGTTTGCTTACAAGACATAACAAGCTTCAAATTTGAGCAAAATATGTCTCCTTCTGGCACAAAGCACCCCTTCGATCCCTATTAAATTACGTCCGCTTAGTCGTTGAGTGCAGACTTTGCTGATTAGGGGCATTTTATCTCCATTCCGACTTTTAAACCTGTTTTGCATTTAACCAAATATGCAAGCTATCGGCTCCATCTAACAGATCCCGGTGGAAGCGCGGATATCCGAAGGTTGGTAGCTGAGTTCTCATAAACATTGAGATCTGG
>JAHDFS010000156.1 GCA_020628035.1 Rhizobiaceae bacterium | reverse complement strand
GAGGAAGTTCAAGAGTTGAATATGCTTTTAGCTGAGTTCCAGTTAAGTGGCCAAGATTCAGGCTCCATTGAACATTACAAAGCTGCATAAGCACAAGATATAATCGACTTAAACAAGGGCACGGCTGAGTTATATCCCAGCCGTGCTTTTTTATGCTTGATTGCACGCTTAAATACATAGACTTAGTTGCCAAATAACAATGTGTGGTTTACCAGATGTCGGAAACTTAAAGAGGCTTCTGCATGCGTGTTTTACATGTTTATAAAACATCTTTTCCAACGACTGTTGGAGGTATTGAAGTCTTTATTGATAATTTATCCATTCATACCGATCCTTTGGGCGTTGAAAACACGGTTCTATCACTTGCAGATGTTCCAGAAACGCAACGTCTTCGCATTCATAATTATGATGTTGTCTTAGCCAAACAATCATTTTTTGTAGCTTCAACGGGCTTTTCCTGGTCCGCATTTAAGCTTTTTCGGGAATTGTCTAGATCAGCTGATATCATTCATTTTTATTTTCCAAATCCATTTGGGGATCTGCTCTATCTTTTGTCTCCCAAAAACAAACCGTGTCTGGTGACATATCAAAGTGATATCATCAAACAAAAGACGTTGTTAAAGGTCTATAGACCTTTGATGAATTATTTTTTGGGTAAAATGGATCGGGTTATTGCAACAACACCAAAATATTTGGCCAGCAGCGAGGTCTTACAATCCTTAAAAGATAAGGTTGTAACCATACCGATTGGTATTCCTCAACCAATTGTCAACGACACAACGAAAGAACAAACAAAAATTTGGAAGTCCAAGTTACCCGAAAAGTTTTTCCTATTTGTCGGTGCGTTGCGCTATTATAAAGGTCTATCCTTTGCCATTGAGGCGTCCCAAAAAACTGGTATCCCGCTTGTTATTGCAGGCGGCGGCGGCGTTGAAAATGAGTTAAAAGCTCAGGCTGAAAAATCCAACGCCAAAGATGTTCATTTCCTTGGTTTTGTGTCTGAAGACGATAAACTAGCGCTTTTTGAGTTGTGTCATGGTTTCATCATGGCGTCTCATTTACGCTCAGAGGCTTTTGGCATATCACTTTTAGAAGCGGCGGCCATGGGTAAACCTCTGATTTCGTGTGAGATTGGCTCGGGAACGAGTTATATCAATGAACATGAAACCACAGGCATTGTAGTTAAACCTGCATCATCATCAGAATTGGCTGAGGCCATGGAAACAATTTATAATGATGATGCGCTTGCCAAAACTTACGGTGAGGCGGCATTTGAGCGATATGAAGCATTGTTTACTGCAGACGTTCAAGCGCAGAAATATATCGATGTGTATCGCGACATGCTGAATTAGGCATTTGTTTCTTGGGGATGAAGATTTTATGATCAAAATCGGTGTGGATGCCAGATCTTTATCACGACCGATAACCGGTGTTGGACGTTACACCTATGATATGTGCCGTCAACTGGCTCTAAATCCTAACCTAGAACTTAATCTGTATAGCCCTGCACCGATACTTCCCGAATATCGTGAACCATTTCATTCATGCAATATTCGTGAATTTAAAACCCCGAAAAATGGACTAGTTCGCCAGGTTTGGGGAGAAACGGTTTTGCCATACTGGGCTTACAAAGATGGCGTTGATATATTGTGGGGGCCATCACATAGACTGCCACGTATCAATCTAATTGGATGTAAAACAGTCGTTACGATTCACGACTTAGTGTGGAAGTTTGCAGGCGGGACAATGAAACCCATGTCCCGTATTCTTGAACGAATTCAAATGCCTCATTCTGTCAAAGTTGCTGACCGTATTGCTGTGTCATCTACTTCAACATGTTCAGATTTAAATATCATCTTGAATGTTGGATTTGATAAAATGGATCTGGTCTATCCTGCGATGGATATTGATCCACCAAATGATTTACCGAAGCAAATAACGTCCATTGATGATCGAATTACATCACCGAAATTTATTTTATTTGTTGGTACGCTCGAACCACGTAAAAACCTAATTCGACTCTTAAAAGCATATTCTGAATTAGAAGATACATATAAAAACAAATGCCATCTTGTAATTGTTGGCGGCAAGGGGTGGGGCGGTCAGGATTTGCCTGCCATGGTCATCAACTTCGGACTGCACGATCATGTACACTTAATGGGCTATCAAGATGAACGCTCTCTTCAATATCTCTATAGCAAGGCACATATTCTCGCGATGCCATCCACCTATGAAGGATTTGGCATTCCAATCTCAGAAGCTATGAAATATGGCACTCCGGCTTTGGCAGGAGAAAACTCGTCTCTAATTGAAGCCGTTGGTGATGCCGGTCTGCTTGTCGATGCAACTAACACGCAGTCGATCTCTAATGGATTATGTAAATTAATATCCGATGATGATCTTTATGGAGCTCTCGCTGCAAAAACACGGCAACAAATACAAAAGTTTGACGCCAAAAAATCTGCAGAAGCCCTATATAACGTTTTCATCAAAGCAGTGAAACATTGAACTTTTAGATATTGTTATATGCTTTGATAGCTCCAACGGTTTTTTCGACAAGGGCCTCGGCAGAAGCAATGCTCCCAGCTTCCACGTAACAGCGCATCTCTGGCGCATTACCTGATGGTCTTAGATGAATAATATCACCATTATCCAGATGCACACGCAGACCGTCTATCACATTGATTTCTGAAACGTTTCCGAATTCTGCAAAGAATTTGTCTCGTTTCTCAGTGGAGTTTGTTAATTCAGCGACAAAGGCGGAACTGATTTCAGTTGGAAATTCTTGAATGCGTCCCGCATGAGTGATCGGCATATCAAAGCTTTTGACCAGATTTGATAAAGGAAGATTTTGGTCATTGCTCATGGATAAAACCGCAAGCATCGGCAATACACAGTCACGCGTTGGCAATGGTTTTAGAGAACCGTGACCCATATTAGTTTCGCTGGCCAGCAGAAAACCGCCATTGGCTTCAAAACCCACAACATTCGTACTGCCTTTTGCCAGAGCTTCGTCAATTGCTGCGATGACATAGGGAGAACCAACCCGGGTGAGATACACATCTGTGTTGGGTGTATTTTGAATGCCTGAATTTGAACTTACCGGTGTTGCAATTACATTTGCATTTAAATAATTGCTGGCAATCAGACCTAAAATATCACCCTTAATGTAATTGCCATTTTCATCGGACAAAAGCGGTCTGTCACCATCGCCATCCGTTGATAAAATTGCATCCAATTGATGCTCTTTTGTCCAGGCTTTTAAGTTTTTTACTGTCTCATCGCTCACAGCTTCAGTATCGACTGGAATGAATGTTTCAGATCTTGCAAGCGAAATAACTGTTGCACCAAAGCTTTCAAAAACATCTTTTAAAATATCGCGCGCAACAGAACTATGCTCATAAATTCCTATGCGCTTACGGCTGAAATAATCATTTGAAAACAAAGATTTATAACGATCAGAGAACTGCTCAGTAGCAATATTTCGTTCATTGGATACATCACCTTTGTTAGGTGTTTGGTTCAACGTTTCAGCAGAAATATTGCCTGCATATTTTTGGATTTCCTGCTCATCATTTTTATCAATTTCACCGTCCGGTCGATAAAATTTAATGCCATTTCGATCAGCTGGAATATGTGAACCCGTGATCATGATGGACGCTGAATTGTTGTTCATTGCGTAAAATGCTAGAGCAGGCGTTGGAAGATCAGCGCAGTTTACCGGTACGAATTTTTCTTTAATTGCAGCCGCGATTGTTTGTTCGCAGATTTGAGGGCTTGATGCTCTTAGATCATAGCCAATATAGATTTTAGAACCTTCAGCAGCCAAATTGCTGTTTTTTAGATGCTGTAAGTATCCGCGAACATATTTATCGCAGGTGCCGTCTGTAATTTCTTCGACTAAGCCTCGTAAACCACTGGTTCCAAATTTAGCAGCCATAAACTCATTGCCCTTCATAAAGGTTGGTGTCGTCTATTTGAGATCTTCCACTCTAAGATATTCTGAAAACGCGCATAACACGTGATAGAACGTGCTTGTTGGCATGTCTGTTGAAACAATGCGACCTTCGCTATCAGTTGCATCATACCAGCCCCCAGCTTGCGGTGTATCAAGATAGCGATTGTATATTTGATCCAGCATGCGTGAGGCTAAATTTCCATCTACGGTCATGCCGTGTTCTTTCAGCGCTAGGGCTGCTTTTAGACCTTCCGTTTGGCACCACATGCGGCCAGTTGGAGATAATTCGCTGCCGTCATAGTGCATGGTGAGCGCAACGCTGTCAGTTTTTGTATAATGGCCAAACGCAATCGCGGTCGCATAAAGTTTGCGCGCATAGTCTTTGACTGAATTATCGCCGCTTAGCGTCACATATTTAAGCAACAACCATACCCACTCATAGTGATGGCCAGGTTCTACCTTATTGATATCATTATCTAAAGGAACCCAATTGGCATCAAACATTTCATGTAAACGCCAATTTTCATGGTCAAAGAATTTGGTCTTAAATAAGTCTATGATCTTTTTGGCGCGATCAAGATATTGCTCTTCACCAGTCGCATCATACCAGGCCAACATCGCTTCGAAGAAATGCATATGAGGATTAGCTCTGCGAATATCAGAACCACCTGGGGTTTCAAAATATCCGCCATTTTTCTCATCTGCAAATTGCTTATCCATGAACTGAAGTGTTTTCTCACCCCATTCTTTGGCAAGTGGGGTCTTTTGCGCTTTCCATAAAGCTGCAAAACCAAGCAAGACAAAACACTGATCATACGCATCACGTGTATCGTCCTGAACCGAGCCATCAAGATTATAAAGGTGAATGAACCCACCATCTTTGTGCCAGCCGGTCTCGATGAGTGTTTTCACACAATGATCGAGAACTTCTTGGTAATTGCCGTCCCAACCCAACATCTGTGCTTCTGCATAGCAGTAGATTTGGCGCGCGAGGACACGAAGCCGTTTTTTGCCAAGATCAACAGGTTTACCTGCATAGTCTAGCGCTTCATGAACACCGCCAAATTCATAATCAATGCTGTTTTTAGCCCAATAGGGCAGTGCCAGATTGTAAATCCAATCTTTGACTTTGTCTTTATAAGGAATTTGTACGCCGGACGTATTGAGCACTTTTGGCGGCCATGGTGTTTGCGAGATCATCTTGTGAAGATCTTTGACCATATAACTCTTGTCACGCGCAACAACCATTAAAGCATCAGATTGTGAGACAACAACAATATCATCAAGACCTGCAATTGCGACCGGGCGATCTTCAGCGCGGATATAGCTGTTTCGCACGCCTGTTGTAACGACATCACCGATTATAACATTGCCTTTAACGTCCTGCGGGGATGCTTCGTGCAATTGGCTCCAAGACCCCAAATCACTCCAATCGAACGCCGCCTGAATGGTTCTGATATTTGAAGCATGCTCCATTATTCCGTAATCGATAGAAACTTTTTCACAGGACGCGAAATGTTGTTTATCCAAATAATGATGTTTGTCTGTTTGTTGCCCATTTTGCATGGCAAGGGATGCAGATCGCCAAATATCTGGTTGTTGATGTTCAAATTCAGCAACCATGTCGCTGACTTTAAACATAAATATGCCAGCGTTCCAAAAGAACGTTCCCAAGTCTAGATAGGCTTTGGCAGCAGCAAGATCGGGCTTTTCTCTAAATCGTTCAACATCATATATGGGTCCGCTGCCCTGGGCGCGTTCGATATAACCAAATTGAGTTTCTGGATGGCTTGGCTTTATGCCAATGGTCATGATGCCACCGTCCTCATAAACCGCTTCTGCCGCCCGCTTGATCACTGAGCTAAACCCATCTACATCGGCCACATGATGATCTGATGGCAATACCAAAACAATCTGATCAGGATTAGTTACCTTTAAATCAGAGATTGCCGCTGCGATCGCGGCGCATGTATCACGCATACATGGTTCTAAAATATACTTCTCAACGATTACAGAACTCGAACTACTTTGTTCTGCAATAATACCTTCAAACTCCGAAGCCCCAATAATGCGGGCAGGGGCGTAGATATCGCTCGCCGTTACGCTACTCACTCGCTCTAAAGTGTTGCACAGCATTGTTTTTGAGCTAGCGAGATTGTGAAATTGTTTCGGAGCTGATTTTCGTGACAAAGGCCATAAACGACTTCCTGAACCACCACATAAAATGATAGGTAGCACATTTCGCCGTTCTAATTCTGTATTCATAATTGGCCTCGTGGTGTCGATAATTCAGAAGTCTTGATTGTGACTTACATACATAGCGCAATGTTATTAAGATATTAATATTGCGCTAGGCTATTGGGTTGTTAGCATCCAAGACAAAGTGTCATTTAACTCTCTAGGTCGTAATGTTGGGTAGAATGTCGACAATTTGGTTCTGTCACCGATCAAAGTTTCAGGTTCACCTTCGCGTACAAAGGCGGGATTGACCTCAACCCGCAATTCGTGACCAGTAATATTTTTGCAAGATTTAAGAACATCATCCAGCCGAACCGGTTGATTGCTGCAAATATTTAGTGTCTCGTCAACAGGTGGTTGTTCGATGATATGGGCGTAAACATCAACCACATCTCTGACATCACCAAATTCACGAAAAAGATGTGTGCTGCCCATGGATATGACAGGTTCTTTCGCATTAAAATGCTCTACAATTTTAGGGATAACAAACTCAACAGGCTGGCCAATACCGGTGTAGTTAAATGGTCTTGTTATGACGATGGGAAGGCGTTTCATCCAAAGTCTTGCCATTAGTTCCATCGAATATTTGCTAACAGCGTAGTCATTACCAGGTTTTATCAGTGATTTTTCTGATAAGATGCCGCCATCTTCACTTGCATATACATGCGCTGTGCTCGCCATAACGACACAAGAAATATTTGGGCAATTGTCAGCAATTGATACAAGTAGATTTCGGCTACCAATCAGGTTTACATCATAAAATTCGTTGACGATGCTGTGCCTGGCGTTTGAGATGCCAGCAAGATGAACAACAACCTGTGGATCAAATTGTTTCAACTCAGCATTCATCTGCTCAATATCATCAAGCTTGCTTTCCATAGCGCGTGCTTGATGACCCTGTTCAAGCAAATGAGTCAGCAGGTATTTTCCTGTAAAACCAAATCCACCTGTTACTAAAACGCGCATGCTATTCCCGTGACTTATTTTTAGAAGGAGTAACCATTCTCGTTGCGCTTAAGATCAGCATCAACCATCATTTTACAAAGCTCTTCCAATGTTGTC
>JAHDFS010000155.1:2147-7261 GCA_020628035.1 Rhizobiaceae bacterium | reverse complement strand
GAAATTGTTCAAAATACTGAAGAAGAAGCTGTTGCGACGCGTGGATTGCTGCAAACTAAGCCCGATGCCTCGATCCTGCTTGTAACGTCGGCATTTCATATGCCACGAGCGATGGATGTCTTTAAAGCCCAAGGGTTAAACGTTACGCCTTATCCGGTGGATTTTAAGGTCCGGGTCGAACAAACCACCTTCATGTCTTATTTGCCCAGCGCAGGTGCGCTGACACAAACATCATTATTTGTGCGAGAAATGCTCGGGCGCGCCTATTACAACGTCAAAAACGCGCTTTAGCAAAATGAACCGATCAGTTCGGCGCTGTATATTTTTCATATTCAAGGAAATTACCGCGCGGCAAGAACATGAGCACCAAATTGTCATCTGTGACGTCTATTATGCCATAGCAATAGATATCTTCAGGGCTATTGGCATCATTGATTTGGATAAGATATTCGTCACTGACAAGAACCGTGGGATCATCACAAACCTTGGTAAAACTGACTTCGCCTTCACCTTGAAAATCCCCGTCATATTCATCCCATTTTCGAAAATCTGAGGTAAATCGCATGACGTCTTTTGGATCACTCACCGAGCGCCAATCACCAACAAGCGAGTTCATCAGTTTTTGTTCTTCACTCAGAGCAACTTCTGAATAACGCCGAACAGTGACGTCGGCGGTGATGTCGCCATAGCTGATAATATCACCCTCAATTTGGTAGCTATTATTGATCTGAAGGTTCGACAATTCATTGATCAGGAATGAAGGTGTTCGGCCATCATCGCCAACCGCATAACGCCAGCCATCGCTTTCAAACAGACATAAATAAGGTCCGCTGTTCGTATTGCAACCGCGGAAAATGCCAACAATTGTATAGGGTTCACCATGGGTGCCTGGCGCTGCAATTTGGGGTGCCGGAGCTGGTTTTGGAGCTGGTTTTGGTGCAGGTTGCGCCTCAGCTGTTGGACGACCCTCATCATAGACATTGTCGTTGTTGAGTGTGAGACGAAATCCAAGGGTTCCTTTAGCAAGCTTCAGCTCACGAAAGAAGCTTTTATCATAACCGCGATTATCGCAATCTTCATCGCCAACGATGGTAAAGACATCGCTTTGCGTACAAAAAGCAAATTTGCCGGGGTCAAACTCTTTGCCTTTGTGCACAGCGCGATAATAATAAAATGTGCTGGTGAGCTCTTCTTTTATGACGGATTTACATTCGCCCACATCAAGCTTCCACCAGCCTTCAGAGGTCCAATTGCCATCTGTTTTATATCCAATTGCAATATCACGCTGCAAGTCCGTTTCATTACAAACCTCAAGCTTGGCATGTGCATGATCGCTTGTTGTTACAACGACAAAAAGTGATGAAACAAGCAGCAAAGCAGGAAGCATTGCAAAAGCAAATAGACGGTAAATATGCATGATAAGAAACCCCAATTTTTTCAGCATATTAGGGATGGTGTTGAAGTGCGTCAACAGGTCTGCATTCTTACATTTATAAGAAACTATATCATTGTCGCTTGCCATGGGAATCCCAGAAGCTTAGAATCGCGCAACTGATTTGAAATAACAAAAACAGTGTGCAATCCCACCATGTCTGATACATTAAGCTCGAAAATTGATTTCACTCAAAGCGTTCAAAACGCTGAGCAAGAGCTGCGTGTGCTGTTTCCGCCCACACCGCTGCAACGCAATGAACATTTATCCAAGCATTATCAAGCCGATATTTATTTAAAACGCGAAGATCTATCACCTGTCAGATCCTATAAAATTCGTGGCGCCTTTAATGCCATGCGTAAAGCATTGGCGGAAGAGCCCAATTTGACGACATTTGTCTGCGCCTCTGCGGGCAATCATGCACAAGGCTTGGCTTTTGCTTGCAAGCATTTTGGTATGCGCGGTGTGATTTTTATGCCGGTTACCACACCGGAACAGAAGATCAACAAAACCACGATCTTCGGTGGTGGTCGGGTCGAGATAATGTTGGTGGGGGACTATTTTGACGACACACTTCGTGCAGCGCAGGATTTTTGTAAGCGCGAAGGTGCAAGATTTCTACCGCCTTACGATGATCATGACGTCATTGAAGGGCAGGCCACAGTTGGGTCCGAAATTCTATCTCAGTTGGATGGTGATGCGCCAGACATGATAGTTGTGCCAGTGGGTGGCGGTGGTTTATCTGCCGGACTTGTGCGCTATATGAGCCAAACTGGTCCAGACATTGATTTCCGCTTTACCGAACCCTCCGGCGGTCGCAGCCTTTATTCAGCGCTTCAAGCGGGGCAATTGGTGACGCTTCCCCATGTTGATAATTTTGTCGATGGCGCAGCCGTTGCGCGTATCGGTGATAAGAATTTTGAAATTTTAAAGCATATCGCATCCAGCCAAGTACTTGGGATTGATGAGAAACGATTATGCTCGACCATTGTTGAAATGCTCAATATCGAAGGTATTGTGCTTGAGCCTGCAGGTGCCCTAACCGTGGATGCGCTTAAAGATTTGAGATCTGAAATCAGGGGCAAATCCATAGTGTGCGTCACATCGGGTGGCAACTTTGATTTCGAGCGTTTGCCGGACGTCAAAGAACGCGCCATGCGCTATGAAGGGCGCAAGAAATATCTCATCTTGCGATTGCCACAGCGTCCCGGTGCTTTGAAGGATTTCCTCAATCTGCTTGGTCCTGAAGATGATATTGCCCGCTTTGAATATCTGAAAAAATCCGCGCGAAACTTTGGTGCTGTTTTGATCGGTATTGAGACGAAATCTCCCGATGGTTTTCCCTCTCTCTTTGCGCGGCTCAACGATAATGGGTTTTCGTTCCAGGATATCACCGACAATGATATGCTTTCTGAAATTCTCGTGTAATTCACATGGATATCCGAAAAGCACTTAGTTCTGATACCGCAGCGTTGATTGATGTGATCGACCGCGCTTATGAAATCTATAGGATTGAATTGCCAGATCTGCCGGATGTATCTGCAGGTGTTGCCGAAGACATGGAAACCGGAAATGTTTGGGTGGCCGATGATGATGGCATAATGGGCGGTGTGTTTTTAACCTTCAATCCGGAATACGCTGTTTTGACCAATATAGCCGTTGATCCTTTGCAGGCGGGCAAGGGTATTGGCAAAGCGCTGATCATGCGTGCAGAAGACGAATGCCGCAATCGGTCAATAAAAGAGCTTAAACTCGCAACACATGTCAAAATGCCAGAAAACGTCGCCCTTTATGCGCATTTGGGCTGGGTGGAGACATCCCGAGAGGGCAATAAGGTCTTTATGTCCAAGCAGATCTGAGCTGAATCATATTCGAGCGAATTACTGCCACCAGCGGACAATGCCGATAATCGCCGATGCCGCATAGAAAAATTGCAGAGCAAAAAACGCCCATCTTTTATCGATAAAGCCCCAGGCACCAAACAAAAGCGCTGAGATCAGCAACAGCGAAAACCCCAAAATTTCATTGCCCGTATTCGATGCGATCAAAAGCGCATAAGCCATCGCGAGCACTGAGCCGCTCACCTCAAATATTGTGATCCATTTGGATTTTGTCATGTTGCGTTTATCCTTGCTATGCGCGCTGTAATTGGCCAAATCACTTTATGGGTCTCTTCATTCGGCCATGTGGCTTTGAGCTCATCGGCATATTGTTCAAACAAGCCAAGTTCACCGGCTTCTTCGGCTTTGCGTTTGGCCGACCAAGTCTCGATATAGTTCCAAAATTGATCTCGGGTCCAATCTCGCTCGATTGCGAGTGGTTTTAAGTTAAACTCATCAAACGGAAAATAAAGATCTTTGTATTCCAGTTCAACATGTTTGCGACCCTCTGGCCAAAAATGATAGATATCTTGCCAATAGAACTGATCAAAACGTTTGCCAATATCACCCTTTAAAATCGGAACGCCATAGGAGATCAAAGCCATAATGCCATTGGGACGTAAAACACGTTTCACTTCTGCATAATAAAGATCAAGGTCAAACCAATGGGCGGCTTGCGCTGCCACAATCAAATCAGCAGAACAATCTTCTAATCCCGTATCTTCAGCGCTTTTGGCACCATATTGCACCTTGGGATGTGCCTCAGCGCTGGCTATTTGCGAGGCGCTTGGATCAAGGGCAGTGACCTGATCAAATTGGGATGCAAGCAGCACAGATAATTGCCCAGTGCCACATCCAATATCAACGGCGTGTTGTTTTATCGCGCATAGATCAGCAAGTTCAACGGCAAGGCTTAACGGGTATGTTGGACGAGAGAGCGCATAAACTGCCCCGCCTTGTGTGAAATGATTTTCATGCGCCATAAATGAACCTACCTTTTTCTCGCGCAAGCAATAAATTGTGTGGGAAAAACATGCAAGCCAACTCTTGATAATTTCACCCATTGATATGTTGTCTGCACTGACTTAACTAGGCATGTAAGAACCCAATGGAGGACCACATATCATGCTTGATAATTTTGCTAACTATCCCAGCCTAAAAGACAAAACCGTTATCATCACAGGCGGCTCGCAAGGCATTGGCATGGAAATGGTCAAGGCATTTGCGCAACAGGGATCAAAGATCGGTATTGTTGATCTCGATCTAGAAGGCGCTGAAAAACTTGCCGCTGAATTTGGTCCCAAATATGGATCAGAAATCGTCTGCGAAAAATGTGATCTTCGGGACATTGAGCAGCTCAAAACGGCCTTTGCCAATATCAAATCCAAAATTGGTGGCGCTGATGTTTTGGTCAATAATGCTGCGCGAGATGATCGCCATGGCTGGCGCGAGGTCACATCTGAATATTTTGATGAACGCATCGCAACCAATGTCAAACACCAGCTTTTCGCCATTCAGGCAGTGGCGCAAGATATGATTGATGCAGGTGGCGGTTCAATCATCAATATGGGATCCAACTCCTGGTGGGAAAAAGGTGGTGAATTCCCTGCCTATACAATGGCAAAAGCAGCCGTTCATGGTTTAACGCGCGGCATGGCCAATGAGCTTGGACCGCATCGTATCCGCGTGAATTGCGTGGTGCCAGGTTGGATTATGACCGATCGCCAAAAAGAACTTTGGGCGACGCCGGAAGGCTTGGAAAATCACCTTAAAAACCAATGTCTGCCAGATTTGATTGAACC
>JAHDFS010000155.1:0-2047 GCA_020628035.1 Rhizobiaceae bacterium | reverse complement strand
ATCTTCATAGGATCCCATAACGCCCTTAATATCACCTTTGTGAAAGGCATCTGTCATGTTTTCAATGGTCGAATAGACATCTTTTTCTATTTGATTCATTTTCTCAATTTCTCCTGCGTAAGTGGTTGATTTTGTGAGTAATAGCGATGTTAATATCGCCGTGATGAGTGTGGTTCGTTTCATGGTTTTCCTCTCAAAGTTAGGCATAGCTTTGCCGGTTCGCTGAACGGGGTGTTCAGCAATTAAAAAGTTGAAATGCTTGATAAGCGTCTAACCTTTACGTGGTTTCCACGATGGCAGATATCCTTGCCGCCAGGTCCACCGGTGTCTTGAATTTTGGTGTGGCGTTTTGCAGCTTAAACACCTTCAATTCATTCACCACATGCGTGACCTGTCGCAATATATCTGCATATTCAGGTGCACCCGAAACTGCATAAGACATATTGGATGGATCAACGCGGCCCTGTTTAATCGCATCCGGCAATCGCGCCGGGCAGCTGCATTTTGCGCTTTTATTGGCAATCCCGCATTTGTTGGATGTAAATGCCACCACCTCATTTCGGGCTCGGGATAGGCGTTTACGGTAATTTTGCGGGGTAGTCTCCAAGATCTGCGCCGCTTCGATATGCTCAAGCTCTAAAATATCACCCAACACATAGGCAATGCGATGTTTTAGATCGAGGCAAAGCAACATGGCCATGGTGCAGGAAATGCGCAGCTCATTGAGCAAGACGGCTTGATCCGGCGAAGGGGCGGGGTCAATGATCGCATTTTGATCAAGCCCGGCTTCCAGCATCTCACCAAACATGGGGAAGGAAAGGCCCATTTCGCGGCTTTGCACTTTCTTGCTATTGATTAAATAATTGGTCGCCACACGATAGACCCAGGTTTGGAATCGACTGCCATGCTCAAAGGTTGAAAGCTTGGTGATCAATATGATCAAAATTTCCTGCGTTGCATCCAATGCCGCGTCATGATCAACCAGCATCCGCATGGATAAATGATAAATCTGATCTTGAACCTCTAAAACGAGCTGCTCAAGTGCCCATTTGTCACCATTTTGGGCCTTCGTAACCAAATTGTCGATATTTTCCGTCAAAAGACAAACCTCTCAATTGCGTATCTATAACATTAGACAATTTAAGAGAGGAATGTGTGACAGATTATTTTCAAAAACTTTCAAGAAGTGGTTTCGGAAAGATCAGCCGTGATGCGCACTGGCAGTCATCAGAACCCGCACAAGCGCGGTTTGACTGCGCACACCTGTTTTATCAAACATGCGCTGCAAATGAGTTCGAGCGGTGCTGGCGCTGATGTTCAGGTTCTGCGATGCCTTGACCAAATCATGGCCTTTCATAATCTCAGATGCCATACGGCGCTGCGCTGTAGAAAGATTAAAAATCTTCATGGCGATGTTGAGCTGCTTTTCCTGCGTGTCTAAATCATCAAATGACAAGAGCAGCATGCCGTCCTGCAGTGAGATCCATAGGATATGCGGTATGTCAGTAAATTCTTCATCCAGAACAAGCGGTATCGCTGCATGATTATCAAGATCAGATTGAACTGCCGCGCGCATATCAATTATGGTCATGGCGGCTGCGCGTTTCAGTGTTTTGAGCAATATGAGTTGGTCTGCAGTCTTCTTTGTGCGGATTGTGCCATGGCGCTCGACCAAAACAGGATGATTTTCAAGCCCGGAACGTGCTGCGTCATTAATCCAAATAATCGTGCCATGTTCATCAAGCCGGATGATGGGTCGATTGATATATTCAAGCAATGCATCATAAGAGCCGACATGAACGATTTTCCAGGCACCATCATGCTTTTCCAAAATACGCAGCTGATGGCTTAAGCCCATGGTGACGAATATATCATCATCAGGACCGCTAAACTGGTCAAAGCTCATCCAGGCCATATCCGTGGATTTGCGAATTCGGATATTTTCGCGCCGCACATTTTCAGCTGCGCGCGGATTGGGTATCGGAACCTGCGCCATCATCTCTTTGATCATGTTGGATGTGGCATCCCATCCCATTTGAACATCCAT
>JAHDFS010000016.1:29718-39137 GCA_020628035.1 Rhizobiaceae bacterium | reverse complement strand
GTCAAACCGCTGCTCTGTTCCATCGTCTACACTCCTATAACCTGATTGCCTGAAATCACATAAACGGTAAAACCGTTGAATATTTCAGCCGCTTTTCCATCCGCATAAAGTGCCTGATATGCATCATGCGGCACCAAAGCGTATTTCTCATAATAACTCACACCTTGGCGTGTGGCTTCCAAATCGTCTGTATTAATGTGAAATTCTTCGCGCGCTGGACTGGATGACCAAATGCCCCGCTTGGCCGGAATTTCCGCTTTTGAAAACACTTCCTGCATAGTCCATGTCAGAACCCAAGCATTTTCAGGTTTTCGCACATTGGCAAGAATTTCAGACACGCGTTTATTGTTTTCCGTCAGCCCTGCCCCGTAAAATGGTCCAAAGACAAACCGGCGCAAAAGTTTGGGATGCAGAAAATCAAAATCTTCATCCAAATTTTGTGCAATTGTTGTGGGGCTGAGCGAATAAGAATTATTCTTCTCAACAAAGTCATCAAATTCCAAGGCAAATTGCGGATTAAGTAATCCACCAACCGGCAATGGAATATTGAGATTTTCTTTCAGCTTGCCGTTTTTAGCAATCAACATATCAGCAATTGACTTACTGGAATCCTCAATCTTAGCCATATAAACAATTGGCAAAGTCCGGCTACCATCAAAGGCACCCCAATGCACATGATAAGACGGACGACCTGTTTTGGAATTGATCGAGACTTCGATTGTTTCTGGCAAAGTCAGCGAATTGAAAATCTCACCTTTTTGGATATGTTCCAAATAGGTCCGCTCAGCCATATCTTCCTGCTGCTCTTCCGGAAAGCCTTTCCGAGAAAGGATATGATCAATCATATCAGCTTTTAGCGCATCATGACCTTTCAGTTTCGCTAAGCGTTCTTCAGCGCCCTTGCGATCCGCCTCCAGTTCCAGAACATTTTGAAATATCGGAAATCCACTATCAGCTTGATCAATGCGAAAGCGTTCAACAAACCCGATCCGGTGATGCCAACATGAAAAGGTTGCCGCCAATTTTTCAATATAAGGCGATAAAGTGCTGCCAATTATTTCATGGCTATAAAGTTCTGAATCATTGTTGGATAAAAAGAGACTAAATCCATCCAGAGCGGCATCCATGGCCTGGAAATACCGCTCAATTGGACTTGAACTATCACGTCGGTTCAAAACCTGACCCTCAGTGTTTATTGTTGCACATAATCCGCAGCATTATGCTTATCCATCACCGCTTGGAAACGGCGGGCAAATGCATCATCGGCCAACTTCTTGCGACGCTGAATATCATCTGTTGCCAGCATGTTTTTCTCATGCATTTCCAACAGATCACCAATATGCTTTTGAGATGCTGCGCCAATACCTGCCATGGTTTCTTCAGCTGCTGTATCAACCGCGCTGCCAAGCGTGTTGATCTTATGCGCCACATCTTGTTGTGCCGCTGTTTTTAATGAATCTTCCAACGCTTTATAAAGAACAATACGCTGCTCGGTATCGATGGTCAGTTTATTGATCAGCGTGTTTTGCGCTGCGATCTGATTGTTTAGTGAATCCACAAATGTTTCAAACATCGAAGTATAGCGTTCAAGAGTTTGACTTTCTGCCAAAAGCTCCTGCTCTTTCGCCATCGCCTCATTATATTCAGTTGAAACCTTGGCGCGCTCGGCTTCAAGCTCGGTCCGCTCTTTTTGATCTGTCGATGTTGAGATCTTATTCTCAATATCCATGAGCATCGGATTAAGCTCATTTATGCGATTTTGTGTATTTTCAAGCGCTTCCATAGCTGTTTTTCTGCGCTCGATGACTTCAGTCAAACTTGCTTCGGATGTTTTATAACGTGTTTCCAAAACAGCCTTTTGTTCTTTCAAAATGCCAACGATAGAATCTGATTTTGACAAAAGCTCCTGCAGATTGCCAGCGAGTGACATATTGCGAACACGATCCGAGCGCATGCGCTGCATTCTTTGTTTTGAGAAAATACCAATGAATTTCTCATAGGTGGAATAGCTCTTCATGCTTTCAAATTCAGAGCCGAAAACATTGGTTGCATCTTCAAGGCCAATGATCAGGTCAGCAATATTGCCTTCCATGACCTTTTGCTGCTTAAGAACATCTTCAATTCGCGCATTTTCGATATCAAATTCTGCATCGCCAATCTTTGTATCTGCTTTTGCAAACTCATCCAGCACCTTGCTAGATTGATCGATTTTGCTACGCATTTCTTCAACTTGCGTGCGCGTCTTTTCAATTTCACTATCCAATGATGCAATCGATGCCATTTTATCTCCCCGAACAAAGTCTGAAACCAGACCTACCCGTTATATCTGAATTGTTACAACTATATCTCTATGTAAGGCTGCAAGTGATAAAATCAACTTCCAGTACAAAATTCAACCGAATAATCGTTATTCGTGGCCAATTGCCTTCTTCCAGTGAACACGACAATAAGAAACATAGCTTTCATTGCCGCCAACCTGAATTTGTGCACCGTCTTGCACAACATTTCCATCGCCATCAATGCGCACGACCATGGTGGCTTTGCGCCCGCATTCGCAGATTGTTCGTACTTCACGCATTTCATCCGCAATCGCCAGCAATACTTTTGACCCTGGAAACAACTCACCTTTAAAGTCCGTCCGCAATCCATAGGCCATAACTGGAATTTTCAACTCATCAACAATCTTGGATAATTGCCAGGCTTGAGCTTCAGTCATGAAATTTGCTTCATCCACAAAGACGCATGCGATTTCACCGTTTTTCAATTCATCTTTGATGATTTCATACAAATCATCATCCGCGTGAAACGCCGTTGAATCGCTTGAAAGGCCGATGCGGGATCCAATGCGACCTGCACTTCCTGCACGATCATCCAGCGCCGCATTGAGCAAAACTGTGCGCATACCCCGCTCCTGATAATTATACGATGCTTGCAGAAGTAAAGTCGACTTGCCTGCATTCATTGTCGCATAATTAAAATAAAGCTTTGCCACTGGATAATCTCCCCTATTATGGTGACATACATGCGTTTAGCCGATGCGAAATGCTACCCAAAGATTCCAATATCAACAATATAGTTCGGACGATGAGTGAAAAGAAAATAAATGTCATTCGAGAAACCAATGACGAAGCGCGCGAACTCGCCAAAGAGCTGATCCGCACAGCGCGTTTTGGTGCATTGGCCGTTAACTCGAGCAATCCCGGCTTTCCTTCGGTCAGCCGTACGCTGGTTGGTTTAGATACCGATGGTGCGCCGCTTATTTTGGTGTCAGAATTATCGATCCACACCAAAGCGATTATCGCCGATAATAAAGTTTCAATCCTTTTGGGAGAACCGGGCAAAGGCGATCCAGTTGCTCATCCCAGAATAACGATCGCATGCGAAGCAAAATGGATTGAACGTTCCGATCCGCGCTTTAAAAATTTGCGAGCTCGATTTATATCCCGTCATCCAAAAGCGGAACTCTATGTCGATTTCGCTGATTTCAGATTTTATCGTTTAGAACCTGTATCCGCTGATTTAAACGGTGGCTTTGGCAAAGCCTTTTCGCTCACACCGTCAGATTTTTTACTAAACGACGATGTAAAGGCAGACCTTGAGGATTTTGAACTGGAATTCATCATAAAAATGAATGGCGATCATAAATCTAAGATCGACAAGATTGTATCTGCGCATTTGGGCAATGATGAAAGCAATTGGCGCCTGATGGATATCGATAGTGAAGGTATGGGGTTTGCGAAATCCGACCGGGTTATCAGGATCAACTTCGATCAAAAACCAAGTTCTCGAGACGACTTGGAAAGTACTTTTTTCAATCTAGCCAATCAATGACATTACGACATAGAATAAAAAAAGGGCGCGCTAGACAAATGCGCGCCCTTTGTGCCACACACGGGATAGGGCCCGAAGTGCCGCCGGTCACGGACAAACTGACATATGAAACTTGCGTATATCTTATGCGATAACATATTGATAAATATATAAAAAATACCAATACTTACATCTACTAAGGAAAAATATGCCTCACAAAATCATTTTAGACACCGATCCTGGCATAGATGATTCGTTTGCAATTGCTTATGCGATTGCACATCCAGACATTGAATTGATCGCTTTAACAACAATCTACGGTAACGTCACGTTAGAGCAAGGAACGGAAAACGCACTTAAACTTTTATCAGCTTTTGGCGGCAAGGCTGACGTTGCCAAAGGTGAATCAGGCCCATTATCGATTGAGCAAAATCATCCCAGTGATTACGTCCATGGCAAAAATGGCTTGGGTGAGTATGAGCTGCCGGAAACAGATGCAAAACCGGTCGAACTTTCTGCTGCCGAATATATTGTCAAAGCGGTCAATGAGGCACCCGGTGAAATCACCATTTGTGCCGTCGGACCGCTCACCAATATGGCAAAGGCACTGGAATTGGATCCATCCATCGCTTCGAAAGTTAAAGAAGTCGTGGTTATGGGTGGAGCCGTGTTCCATGTGGGGAATATTACTCCGGTCGCTGAAGCCAATATCTGGAATGATCCACATGCGGCGGATATCACTTTTGCCGCTGATTGGCCGCTAACACTTGCGCCTATGGATTGTACTATGCCAGTGATATTTACCCGCGAAGATTTGCAATTGCTGGCTGACGAAAACCCGAAAATGGGTGCTCCATTGCAAGCAATGTCAGAATTCTACATCAAGTTTTATAGAAGCGTTGCAGGACTTCACGGTCTCGTGCCCCATGACGTGATGGCATTAATGTGGATCACAGCGCCCGGTGCGTTCCATGCACGAAAGGGCGCGCTAGCCGTTGCCACAGACGGTCCAGCTATTGGCCAAACGCTTTTCCAGGCACAAGGCAAAACATCGCTTTCAACAGCATTTGATGGACGTCCAAATCACACTGTTTTGGTCGACACGGATGTCAAAATGTTCCGTTCAAATTATTTCGGTGTGCTCTGCGCGAAATAAGCTGCTTGATAATTTAATCTGCTGAGGTGTCGGCAAGAAATGCTGACACCCATGACAAGGCCGCATTCCAATTAACCGCAATCTCATTTGTCGAAAAAGACTTGTGATGATCGATGTAACAGGCCTGCGGCGCACACCCCTTCAACGTTTTAATGGCAATCTCATCTGCAGGAATTGAGTTCGGACCACCGGCCAATGCCCCTTTCGGCATGGGCGGGAATGACGGATCAATATTCTTAGCAAATATGCGTGCATGCTGGTTTTGCGATGAGCGTGTGCCATATCCGGTCACATAGGAAATCCCCATAATGTTGCGCCCTAGAATATAATCCATGCCTTTTCGAACAGCATTTAAATATGTCCGATCTTTCACCAAATCGTAAGCTGCAGCAACCACCACCATGTTTTGCAAGACAGATGAATTGGATCCCCACCCCAAGCCTTCATCGGCTTTAAACATGATGTCAAAGGCCTCGTTATCCTGCATGGCAATATAATTATCTGCGGCAGCCAAAACCGATCTTTGCACAAATAGGCGATCTTCATCAGGAAGTGCATTGGGAATGAGTGCCAATTGTAGTCGCGCAAGACCAGCTAGAAACTGCCAATCAATGCCGCTTGGTTTAAACACACCAGTTGACCAATATTTCGAAGCTTTAATGCGATTAAGATAAGCAGCATCGCCTGTTGAAATGAAAAGTTCTATATCCGCCCAATAAAACTCATCGCTCACATCACTATCGTCATAATCTCCACCACCATATTGTCCACCAGATGATGGCGCGAACAGATCAGGTGTTTTTATCGCCGCGGCATGCGCACGTTTTGACACGGTAATGAGCTGATTAGCATAGGCTGCATCATAAGGATTAAATAAACGCGCAGCTTGAGCTGTCACCGCTGCCAAGTTAAGCGTTGCTGCTGTAGAAGGTCGGTGTAGAGCGCGGCGAATGGGGTCGCGATGCGGCCAAAGCGGCAAACCATTCCACTCCACGCCATGAATTTTATGATGCGCCATGCCTGCATATTCTTGACCTTCGGGCACCTGCATACGCATTAAAAAATCAAGCTGCCATTTTGCTTCTGCAAGAACATCGGGCAGATTGCTGGACGCATTATCATTGCGCAAATTCGCGTTAATCAGCTTCGACTTTGAACCTGAATAATAAAGCGCACGCTCATAACTCGATAATATCTGGGCAACTGCGATGCCGCCATTAACGACATATTTGCCAAAATCACCTGCATCATACCAACCACCGGACACATCTAGTTTTCCACTACATGTCCAGGATTGATCATAAATCTTGCGTGCTGTTGATTTATTCAAACAAGGTGTCGCACGATCGGCGGTATGGCCCGCTGGGCGGCCAAATTCCTGTCCTGCAATATCTGGCGATATTTCAACACCGCTTCGTACTAAATAAAAATATGACAAAGCATCAACCGGCAAATCATCATAGATATCTGGCTTTATTGAAAACACATCACTGCGCGCACCATCTGCCTCTAAATAGACATCGGAAACAGAATTTGGAAATTTACTGAAATTAATCTGATGCGCATCAAAACCTGAAGAGGGATCAAAACCAAATGGTTGCGTATTACCGTTGGCCAATAGTTCACCGGCACTTGTTTTCAATGACCATCGAACTGGTTCTAATGAAGGATGCACCAATGTTGCAACTTTTGGCCCATTCGGCAAATATCCAAGTTGATTGACATAAAGTGCAATGTCACTGCTGCTTGTCGAACCCCGTTCAACCTCTCCATCTGTCAGTGACACTTCAGACAGACAAAAGACATCACCCGCCGGTGCGCCACCAAATTGGAAGACGACTTGCGCACCCTCAATATTTTGATCAACCGAAAATGAAGATGAGAAGTTTGATTGACCAACGTCGATGGCCTCAACTAATTCGTTGAGCGGTGTCCAGGGCTCCTGCCCTTGTTGCACAATTGCTCGAATGGTTTGTGGACCATTCCCAGTGACTTTAATGCTAAAGCTATATTCAATACCTTTTTGCAGATTGATATCATTTAAACCAATAATGGCATCCCAAGGCTCAGATGTTTGCTCATTCACATTGGTGCAAAGCTGACCATCTCGGTAGGACACCGTAACATTGGGTGTGCTCCACCATGTTTCGCTTGAACCTTGCGTTAGAAAATTGGGATCAGCGATAAGTTCTTTGGCCTGAATATGGGAGGAAAGTAAATTGAACCCCAGACCAATAACAATCGTTTTTGCAATTAATCTTTTATAACTAAGATCAGTGTTCATCTCACATCCCTATTCATTACCGGGCAACCTGACAGACAGGCTAAATCGCATCATGCAAACTCAAAATTAGAACACACAATGAGACAATAATATGAAAATGATACTAACGGTCAGAAATTAGGAGTTTGTCGCCGAGGCCGGGATAAGTTCATCCAAGCCCAATAAGGCATTGATATCAGGACGCGCTTTGACGAGGTCATCAATTGTATATTCTGACAAAACATCAAAGAATGCATTTAACGCACGTCGCAGAGCTGAATTTAATCCGCAACTGTCAACCAACGGGCATTCGGAGGCATCATTTTCAAAACACTCAGCCATTGCAAAATTGTCCTCTGTAGTGCGAACAACATCTAGCAAAGTAATTTCGTTCGCAGGACGCGCAAGACGGACACCGCCATTTCGACCGCGCACAGTTTCCATAATACCGGCTTTGGCCAACGGTTGGAGGATTTTGAACAAAAATAGTTCTGAAACTGAATAGGCTTTTGCGATATCAGGAATTCGACTTAAATTCTCTGAATCCGCTGCACAATACATCAACATCCGGACTGCATAGTTCGTTTGGCGCGTTAATCGCATTTCAAATTCCTATTTTTATCAATTTTTATATAGTTTAGAACACTTCTAATTAAAGTACACCCCTTTAATCAAGTTTTATTTTATTCAATTGTTTCCAACAAGGCGTTGATTATGTGGATTGGTTGTGTAGAGTTTGCGTGGGGAAGAGTGTTTTCTGCAATTTTCGGGGAATTGCAGAAATCGAAAAAAAACGGAAGGGTTATAAATGAAATTTTATAGCAAGTTCAAAACAGCGACAGCCGTCGTTGGTATTTCAATGTTAATGGTCATGGGTCAGCAAGCAACCGCAATGGACGATGCGGATGCGATTGTAAAAGAACGCCAAGTTGTCATGGACAACATTAAAAACACAGTTGGCGCCTTGTCAAAAGCCGTTAAATCAGGCGCGTCATCAGACGAAATTCTGGCCGCAGCGGATGCATTTCTCGCAGCAACAGCTTCGTCAGTAACGATTGCAGCGTTTGAAACCAATACGCATGGCAAATCCACAGTTAAAACAACTGCGACTGAAAAAGTCTGGTCAGATTGGGATCGCTTTGAACAAGCCTTGGTCGACATGGAAAATGGTGCCAAGGAAATCCAAATGGCTGCAGCTGGTGGAACGCTAAACTCTGAAGATCAGCTTGGTGTTGCGCTTAAAGAATGTGGCTTCTGCCACCGTAGCGCAGGTTACCGTTCAAGATAATAAGCTAAGCGTTAAACACAAAATAGGCTATGGCAACGGCAACTAAAATTGCCATAGCTGCCAAAATTGGTTTCTTCTCATCAAGTGAAGGTGCTTTTTCAGCATAATCCTCAGCGACTTCTTTCTGGCCAGTAACCATGGGCTTAACAATGTCGTCTTTCTTGATAAATCTATAAAAAGCAATCGCTGCCAAATGCAGGACGATCAATCCAACGATCAATTTCGCATTGATCCCGTGATAGGTTGTTGCCTGATAGCTCATCTCACCAGACACGTATTTGGCAAGCGGGCCTTGCAGCAGAATTTCATCATCTGAGATTAAACCCGTGGCAACCTGTAATGAAATAATACCAAGCATCGCAATCACAGATAAAGCGGCAATCGGACTGTGACCAATCATGCCTTTGAATCTTTCAGAGCTTGGATTTTTTACATAATTCAGAACCGCGCCAGGTCCTTTGATAAAAGTGTGAAACAGCGCTGTTCTTGAACCAATCACACCCCATATCACCCGAAAGATGAGCAAAGCCAGAACGCAATGGCCAGAAATAAAATGGATATCCATTTCATCTAATCTAAAGGAGATGAATGAGACCAATATGCAAATCAAAAGCAACCAATGAAATGTTCGAATATAAATATCCCACACTTTGATTTTTGATGTCTGCTTATCCATTCGACCCACCTATGTGCACATTCCCTTGAGCGCATCTTAACATGCTGCAGATTTGGTTCAATACCGGTGCATCACTCAAAAAAATACCGCCGAACTTTCGCAAGCCGGCGGTATCATTAATTATGAGAAAGAGATCTCACGCGTCTTGATCCACATTTTGTGTCTGTGTGCCCAATTTAGAAATAGACAAGGACATCACATCACCTTTTTTAAGATAAACAGGTGG
>JAHDFS010000016.1:22945-29618 GCA_020628035.1 Rhizobiaceae bacterium | reverse complement strand
AATGTGTCGCAGGATTTGCCCTTTGTCCACTGGCCCGTGAGTTTTGTCTGGAATGTACGCTCTGACACATCGTTCGCAACACAATAACCAGCGACATAGTCCAAGGCCTCGTCTTCTGTGACATATTTACATTTTTCGCCGATCACCACACCAAGCTCAACTTCCCAATCTGATGTTTCAGATCCGCGCGGCAAGAACACAGTGTCATTGGCGCCAACAACAGCGGATGTTGCTTTCATAAATAGGATCGGATGATCTGGAATCGGTAGATTTGATTCAGCTGCATGGTCTGAATAGTTCAAACCAATACACATAAATTTGCCGATCGAACCCACACAAGGTCCAAAGCGCTGCTCACCCTGCACAACAGGCAAGCCATTCACATCCAATGCGGACAGTTTTGCAAGCGAAGCCTTTGACAATGCCGCACCATCAATATCACTGACCACAGCCGACAAATCACGGATATTGCCCTCTGCATCAATAATGCCTGGTTTCTCCTGCCCTTCGGCACCATAACGAACAAGTTTCATTTCTTTTTCCTCACATATTTGGCCAAAGGCCATTATCCTCAGCTGTTAAGCCTCGTACTTGAAAATCTGAATTAATGATTATCTCTGGGTATGCCTTTTTTCGCGATAGACTGATATTTCGTCGCCCCACGCAAGACCATGCCTTCTGAAAACGGCTCTACAAGACCGCGGAAATATTCCTGCCATGGAGATTGGTGACCTGGATGATCATAACCACCATTTTCGTCATATTCCGCTTTGCGAGCCGCCAGCTCTTCGTCAGAAATGACAATATCTGCAGAACAAGCATTAAGATCAATCCGGACAGTGTCTCCGGTTTTTACAAGCGCTAATCCACCACCTGTTGCAGCTTCCGGTGAAGCATTAAGAATGGATGGCGAACCTGAAGTTCCTGATTGGCGACCATCACCCACACATGGAAGGGCTTCCACACCCTTTTTAAGCAGGTAACTTGGCGGACGCATATTCACAACTTCTGCACCACCTGGATAACCAACAGGGCCCGCACCGCGCATGATCAAAATACAATTCTCATCGATATTCAATTCAGGATTATCAATGCGATGATGGAAATCCTCCGGTCCATCAAAGACAACTGCCCTGCCCTCAAATGCGTTAGGACTATCCGGGTTAGATAAATAACGCGCACGGAAATCAGGCGAAATCGCGCTGGTTTTCATAATGGCGGAATCAAACAGATTGCCCTTCAAATTCACAAAGCCAGCATCTGGTTTCATTGGGTTTGAAATTGGCATGATCACATCAGCATTTTCGCTTGCCACACCTTCACAATTTTCGCCCATGGTCTGGCCATTTGCCGTAATAGCATCCGGATGCGGCAAGAGATCATTGGCGATCAATTCACCGATCACAGCAGGCACGCCGCCGGCGCGGTGATAGTCTTCACCAAGATATTCTCCAACCGGCTGCAAATTCACCAACATTGGAATTTTGTGACCAATATCCTGCCAATCCTGATTATCAAGGGAAACGCCAAGATGGCGGGCAATTGCGTTCAAATGGATCGGCGCATTGGTAGAGCCACCGATGGCTGAATTCACAACAATCGCATTTTCAAATGCTTCGCGTGTCATGATTTTTGTTGGCGTAAGGTCTTCCCAAACCATATCAACAATGCGGCGACCTGTTTCATAAGATATTTGTCCACGCTCGCGATAAGGTGCCGGGATAGCCGCAGAACCAGGCAATTGCATGCCAAGCGCTTCTGCGAGCGAATTCATTGTGGTCGCGGTGCCCATTGTGTTGCAATAACCTACTGACGGCGTAGAAGACGCGACAAGGTCCATCATACCAGCATCATCAATTTCACCTTTGGCATGCAATTCACGTGCTTTCCACATGATGGTGCCCGAACCCGTGCGCTTGCCCTGATACCAGCCATTGAGCATTGGCCCCACAGACAATGCAATCGCCGGAATATTAACCGTCGCTGCTGCCATCAACAAGGCCGGCGTTGTTTTATCGCAGCCGATGGTCAGAACAACGCCATCAATCGGATAGCCATACAATGTTTCAACCAAAGACAAATAAGCAAGGTTACGATCCAGCATCGCAGTTGGGCGTTTGCCAGTTTCTTGGATAGGATGCACCGGAATTTCAATCACCGTACCACCCGCTGCAATCACACCATCACGGACGCGTTTGGCAAGCTCAATATGATGGCGGTTACATGGTGAAAGATCAGAACCGGTTTGCGCAATCCCAATGATCGGCTTACCAGATTGTAGCTCTTCGCGCGTTAGGCCATAATTCAGATATCGCTCTAAATATAGAGCCGTCATCTCGGAATTATTTTTATTATCGAACCAATGTTTGGATCTTAAATCCTCTGGTTTTATTATTTTTTTTGACATTGTTTTCTCCAAAGATGTCTAACCGGCCCAACCACCGTCAATCAGCATGGTCTGCCCGGTTGTAAAAGCACTTTCATCAGAAGCAAGATAAACAGCCAACGCGCCAACTTCTTCTGGGGATCCGATACGGCCCATCGGTTGGCGCGCGATAAAGGCTTTGCGCGCTTCTTCATAATCACCCATTGCATGCAAGCGATCTTCGAGCGATGGACTTTGAATGGTGCCAGGGCAAATCGCGTTACAGCGTACGCCCGTTTTAATGTGGTCAACAGCCACTGATTTGGTCAATCCGATCACTGCCGCTTTTGTTGCACCATACACAAAACGATTGGGTGCACCGATGATTGATGATGCCGCCGATGACATATTGATGATCGATCCATTGCCCTTTTCAAGCATGGCGGGGATGAACGCTTTAATGGTTCTGAACATTGATTTGACATTCAAATCAAATGCAAAATCCCACTCATCATCCGTACAGTCCGAAATCGTTCCTGCATGCACAAATCCTGCACAGTTGAACAAAACGTCGGGCGAGAATTTTTGCGCAGCCGCAGCCACATCTTCATCGGAACGCACATCCAATTTGTGCGTTGTTAAGTTTTCAAGACCCAAATCATCCAATTGTGCTAGCAATTCTTCGTTTAGGTCAGTTGCGATGACCGCAGCACCTTCATTTGCCATCGCAATGGCAGTCGATCTGCCGATACCTTGCCCGGCGGCCGTTAATAATGCAGTTTTTCCAGCTAATCTATTTGTCATTTCGCATCCTCCTAACTCTATATAAACTCAAAAAATATCCCTCATATGCCCCGGCGTCTGAAATTAACCTGACTTATGTAGATGGTTTGCAAGACCCTTTTGGCAGGCCTCAACATCTCGATCGAGGGCCGCATTTAAAATATTCAAATGCTCTTTGATATTGTCTTGGCGGAAACCCGATCCTTCAGAGACCGCCAACATATGCATGCGGTGCAAATCATAAATGTCGCGATGTTTGCGTATAAGAAGAGATGAGCCACAACGCGATATCAGCGTTTCGTGAAACTCCCATTCACATTCACACCACATATCAAATAACTCTTTGCTGTTTTGATCGGCTTTAAACTTATTTTCCACATGCGCCAATTTATGGTGCGCTGCCGCCAATTGCGCTTCCCATTCAAGTCCACCCTTCTCGATGGATAAACGCGCACCTTCGCATTCAATCAAAATTCGATGTTCAACAGCTTCGTTACATAATTCGAGCGAGGCCAGCGGGACTTTAAACCCCTTATTATCCTGAAACTCAACCAAACCGTCGCATGACAAGCGAAACAAAATCTCCCTTAATTGGCTGGCGGAACAACCATATTGCAAACGCAACTCTTCCGGTTTGAGCTTTAAACCAGGTTCGAAATGCGCAGAGATCAGACGGCGACGAAAATCCCAGTAGATATCAACATCACCATCGGCTTGCTTGTCTAAAACTCTGGCTTCCATACCTATCCTTTTAAGCCTCTAACTCGGCATTTTAGGGTTTATAAAATTTCGTTCCAACAGGGATGGCACATTTTTATCACAAAAACCAGCATTTTCGTGAATTTTATTTATTCACAAAAATTTCGATATTTTTGTTTAATCTCTTGTGACAGGGCCGCATTCTTGGTACCAATATGTGAAAACAAGAGAGCACATAGGTGTGAAGCGAGCTGTCTTTGCTTCATGCGGGGAGTGAAAGTGACTGATTTTGTTAGATTAAATGGATCGGACAATGTTGTAACGGTAACACGTGCAATTGACATGGGTACGGAGATTTCCGGCATTCCATCCAATCAAAATATCCCACGCGGGCATAAAATCGCCATCCAAGACATCGCCAAGAGCGAACCAATTTATAAATATGCGCAGAAAATTGGTTATGCCAGTGAACAAATTAAAGCTGGCGATCATGTACATACCCACAATGTTGAATTTCGCAATGTGGATGCTGAATATGAGTTCGCGACAAACATCTGCGAACCAAAAGCATTGCAAGACGATCAGATCGATACATTTATGGGGTATCGCCGCGCAAATGGCAAAGTCGGCACACGAAACTATATTGCGATTGTCACATCGGTGAACTGTTCGGCAACCGCGGCACGCCGTATCGCTGACGCCTTTGGCCCTGAAGAGTTAAAAGATTATCCCAACGTCGATGGCGTTGTTGCTTTCGTGCATGGCACAGGATGCGGCATGGCCGATAGCGGTGATGGCATGGATGCGCTTCAACGTGTCATGTGGGGTTATGCGCGTCACCCAAATCATGCAGGCGTTTTAATGTTGGGCTTGGGTTGCGAAATCAACCAAATCGACTGGCTGCTTGAAGCACATGATCTCAAACAAGGTCCGTTGTTTCACACAATGAATATTCAGGATGTGGCTGGATTGCGGATCACGGTAGAAAAAGGCATTGAGCGCATCAAACAAATGTTGCCTGAAGCCAATAAATTTACCCGTGAACCCTGCCCTGCATCTGAGTTAAAAGTTGGCCTGCAATGTGGCGGATCAGATGCTTGGTCTGGCATTACCGCCAATCCTGCGCTTGGCTATGCATCAGATTTGATCGCAGCTCAAAAAGGCACGGCTTTATTGGCAGAGACACCCGAAATTTATGGCGCAGAACACCTTCTTCTCCAACGTGCGCGCGACCGCAAGGTCGGGGAAAAACTTATCGGTCTTATCCGTTGGTGGGAAGATTATACCGAGCGTAACAAAGGCTCCATGGATAACAATCCATCGCCGGGAAACAAAAAAGGTGGATTGACAACCATCTTAGAAAAATCACTTGGCGCATCGGCAAAAGGCGGCACGTCACCGCTCAATGCCGTTTATAAATATGGCGAAGAGATTCGCAGCCACGGCTTTGCCTTTATGGATTCCCCCGGCTACGACCCAGCATCGGTCACGGGGCAAATTGCCAGCGGATGCAATATCATCGTCTTTACCACAGGTCGCGGATCGGCTTTTGGCTCTAAGCCTGCGCCAACCATTAAAGTTGCCAGCAATTCAATCATGTATAATCGCATGAGCGAAGATATGGATATTAATGCTGGCGATATGCTCGAAGGCGTGACACTCGAAGAAAAAGGGCGTGAGATGTATGAGTTGATCTTGCGTGTTGCATCTGGAGAGCAATCAAAATCTGAAGCGCAAGGCTTGGGCGATCATGAATTCGTTCCCTGGCAAATTGGCGCAGTTATGTAACCCTCCCACATCTTATCTGACAATTATATTGAATTAGGAATTTCATAAATGACACAGCAAAAAATTGGTTTCATCGGCTTAGGATTGATGGGCGCCGCAATGGTCGATCGCCTGCTCGACAAAGGCTATGAGCTTACAGTCATGGGCAATAAATCCCGCCCGCGCATCGATAAAGCCATCTCACGCGGCGCGGTTGAAGCTGCTTCTGCAAAGGATTTGGCAGAAAAATCTGACATCATCATGCTCTGCATGGATACGTCTCAATCCGTTGAATCGCGCATGTTTGGCGATGATGGTGTCTTAGCCGGCCTAAAAGAAGGATCTGTTGTTATCGATTTTGGTACGTCTTTGCCAAGCTCAACAAAAATGCTCGGCGAAAAGGTTGCGGAAAAAGGTGGCCAATATCTAGACGGCCCACTTGGCCGCACACCATCTCACGCGCTTGAAGGCAAGCTCAACATCATGACATCTGGCGATGAAGCTGCATTTAACAGCGTCAAATCCGTGTTGGAAGATTTGGGAGAGAATGTCTTCTTCCTCGGTGAACTTGCAACAGGTCACACCATTAAACTGATCAACAATTTCTTTGCCATGACAACGGCATCGGCAATGTCTGAAGCCTTTGCCATTGCTGATAAAGCAGGCGTTGACCGTCAGAAGGTATATGATGTGATGTCCGCAGGCCCTGTTCATTCCATGATGATGGATTTCGTTAAAGCCTTTGCGATTGATGGCAATCCAGAAAATCTGGCGTTTGCCATTAAAAACGCTTCAAAAGATGTAGGTTATTATGTCCAAATGGCGGATGATTTGGGTGTTGAAAGCATTATGTCACAATCAGCACGCACAGCGCTCACATCAGCAATTGACGCCGGCATGAGCGACAATCTCGTACCAGAAATGGTCAGTTTCTTTGAAAAGAAATTCAACGATTAAAAGAAACGCGCTATTCGCTTAGTCTTCATCAAGCGAATAGCCAAATCCACGAATTGTGCGAACCGGATCTGATTTTCCGGTTTGCTTAAGCGCTTTGCGCAA
>JAHDFS010000016.1:0-22845 GCA_020628035.1 Rhizobiaceae bacterium | reverse complement strand
ACACGCGCCATCAGCTCTGTGACTGAATATGGCTTAACGATATAATCATCAGCGCCGGTATCAAGCCCACGCACACGATCGGTTTCTTCCCCACGTGCGGTCAACATAATCACAGGAATTTCAGACGTTTCTTTTTTGCGCTTTAGCTGACGGCAAACTTCAATGCCAGACAGGTTAGGCAACATCCAATCAAGCAAAATGATGTCAGGGATCACTTCTTCAGCGCATAAAAGCCCCTCTTCACCATCAATTGCTCTGGAGACGCTAAACCCCTCTTTTTCAAGGTTATAAGCGAGCAGTTCCATCTGCGGCGGTTCATCTTCTACGACCAAAACTCTTGCGGCTGAAAAGTCTGACATAAGGAATTCCCTTTTTGTCTAAGTAAACTCTATTCGTCTAAATCGACTGTGATAGATGATGTTAAATCACTCTTCGCGCGATCATCATCTGGCAAAGCACCGCTGACCATATAATGCACTTGCTCAGCAATATTGGTTGTGTGATCACCCATACGTTCAAAGTTTTTGGCAATGAACAACAGGTGCATGCAGGATGTGATATTACGGGGATTTTCCATCATGTAGGTTAGCAACTCGCGGAAAAGCGTATTGTGAATAAGATCCACATCCTCATCCTTGTGACGCCAATGATCGGCCATATCTTTGTCGCGCGCCACATAGGAATCCACCACACCGCGGATCATATCTTGAACGATCTCACTCATGCGAGAGATCGTTTCATTGGAGGATCCCAAAGGCGTAAGCTCTGTGACAACAGATGCACGCTTGGCAACATTTTTGGCATAATCACCGATGCGCTCAAGATTGCTCACCATTTTAAGCGCAACGACCACAGCACGAAGGTCCTGCGCCATGGGTTGACGCTGCACCAAAATGCGGATCGCCATATCACCAATTTCGGTCTCAAGCTGATCAACACGCTTATCGGACGCACGAATGCTTTCGACAAGCTCTAAATCCTGCTTTAGCAAGCAAGTCACACAATCATTTACCTGAGCTTCAACAAGCCCGGCCATTTCAAGAACGAGTGTTTCAACAGTCTTAAGATCATTATCAAAAGACGTTACAATATGGGCATCTTTGTTCATTTTGCTCTCCACTAACCTATGCGGCCAGTAATGTAATTTTCCGTGCGATCATCTTGCGGATTGGTGAAGATCTGATCTGTGTCGCCATGCTCAACCAAATTACCCAAATGGAAGAATGCGGTTTTTTGGGACACACGTGCAGCCTGCTGCATTGAGTGTGTGACGATGATGATGGTAAAGCGCTCACGCAATTCATCGATGAGCTCTTCCACAACAGCCGTCGCAATCGGATCGAGTGCTGAGCATGGCTCATCCATCAAAACAACTTGTGGCTCAATCGCAATGGCCCGCGCAATACATAGGCGTTGTTGCTGGCCACCAGAAAGTCCGTTACCTGGTTGATCTAAACGATCAGATACTTCATCCCAAAGACCAGCACGTTTTAAGCTACGCTCAACAACGTAATCCATTTCATCTTTTGTAGACACTGTTTTATGAATACGTGGCCCATAAGCAACATTATCATAAATAGATTTTGGAAATGGGTTTGGCTTTTGGAAAACCATGCCAACATGTGCACGCAAAGCCACGACATCTACATCTTTGGCATAAATGTCCTGATTGGCGATAATAATCTCACCTTTCACGCGCGCGATATCAACAAGATCATTCATCCGATTGATGCAGCGAAGAAAAGTTGACTTACCACAGCCAGAAGGACCGATAAGCGATGTAACCTGATTTTTCTCAAAGTCGAGATTAACGTCAAAAAGAGCCTGTTTCTCACCGTAAAATACGCTGACATCTTTAGCTTGGATAATTGGTCCATCACTATTAAGCGCGGTTTCAACCTCTGCCATTTTTTTCTCACTCTCAACAGAATTATTCAACATATCGCCTGACCTTTTCGCCTTAGAATCTACGTTCGAATTTGCGACGAAGGAGCACCGCCAATAAATTCATTAATACCAAGAAAAGCAAGAGCACAATAATTGCAGCCGACGTCTTTTCTTCAAATGCGCGCTGCGGAGCATCTGCCCAAAGGAAAATCTGCACCGGAAGCGCTGTCGCAGAATCCAATATTCCTTTTGGAACATCAGCAATAAAGGCCACCATGCCGATCATCAAAAGTGGTGCCGTTTCACCCAAAGCACGTGCCATGCCAACAATGGCACCAGTTAGCATGCCAGGTAGCGCAAGTGGTGCAACATGATGGAATGTTGTTTGGATCTTACTTGCACCAATTCCAAGTGCAGCTTCGCGAATGGAAGGTGGTACCGCACGCAACGCTGCGCGAGACGCAATAATAATCGTTGGCAATGTCATCAAAGCCAAAACCATTCCGCCAACCAGTGGAGACGATCTTGGCAAGCCAAAGAAGTTGAGGAAAATTGCCAAGCCCAACAGACCAAATACAATAGATGGTACAGCTGCCAAGTTATTAATATTCACTTCAATAAATTCGCTCACGCGGTTCTTCTTGGCAAATTCTTCAAGATAAATCGCAGCGCATACACCCATCGGGAAAGATATGACGAAACATACCAACAATGAGAAGAAGGAACCAATCAACGAACTTAAAATACCAGCAAGTTCAGGCTCGCGACTATCACCATTGGTAAAGAAGCGCGTATTAAATTGGCGACGGGTCTGACCTTCTTGCACAAGAGAATCAGCAAGTCCAATTTCCAAATCGCTAAACTTACGTCGGCTTTCATCAAGTTCGGTTTTCACATCACCTTTGAGATAGATGTCCAGATCATCAGAAGCCAGCAACCAAATATCTGCGACACCGCCCACAACACTTGGATTGTCCAAAACATATTGCTCTAGTTCAAGAGCAGCATCGGGGCTAAGAAGACCATATAATTTACGGCGATCACGGCGGTTAGTTACCTCAGGGAAGCGCTCTTTAAGCGCATCGCGTACAATTGTTTGATAACTTGCTGCCTCAACGTTGCTTGGATCAACCTTTTCAGGACCCAAATCGATTGACAATTGAACATGGCTTTCGCGCAATGCCCCAGATCCGGTCCATGCAATAGAACCAACCATGAAGACAAGGAAACCAATGGCACATACGATCGCTGTCAGCCCACTTAGTTTGAAGATGGTCTCAGCGTTATGCCGACCCTGCAGACCGGCTGCTTCTGTAGAAAATGGATTAGTCATATTGTTCTTTAAAATGGTTGACAATCTTGAGCGCAATCACGTTAAGCGCCAAGGTTATGACAAAAAGGAAGAGGCCAAGAGCAAACGCTGACAGTGTTTTAGCACTATCAAATTCCTGGTCGCCGGTTAGGAGTGTTACAATCTGAACTGTTACCGTGGTCACGGCTTCAAATGGATTGAGTGTCAAATTCGCTGCCAAACCTGCAGCCATCACCACAATCATCGTTTCACCAATCGCACTGGAAGTGGCAAGCAACAAACTACCTGCAATTCCAGGCACAGCAGCAGGCAACACAACTTTACGAACTGTCTCAGCATGGGTAGCACCCAAGCCAAGAGATGCATCGCGCAAGGACTGAGGAACAGAATTGATCACATCATCGGACAACGAGGATACAAGCGGAACAACCATGATGCCCATGGCAATACCAGCGGCCAAAGCACTTTCGGAAGAAATATCAAAACCGGCTGCAGAACCACTATTGCGAATAAACGGCGCGATGGTCAGTGCTGCGAAGAAGCCATATACGACCGACGGGATACCGGCGAGCATTTCAAGCAATGGCTTCGCAAATGAGCGAACTTTTGGACCAGCAAATTCAGCTAAGTAAACAGCAGAAGCCAAACCCAATGGTGTGGCTATGCACATAGCGATAAAGCTGATCAACAATGTACCCGTGATCAAGGGAACCGCGCCAAATGCGCCGCTGGAACCGACCACATCAGCAGTCAACGCAGTTTGCGGACTCCAATGTGTACCAAAAAGAAAATCTAAAATGGGAACTTGTTCAAAAAACCGAATTGTCTCAAAAATCAGAGACATAACAATGCCAACAGTAACAAGGATGGCAACACACGAACAAGCGATGAGCACGAACATAATCGCTGCATTTCCAAAACCTTTGCTTTGTCTGGCAAAGGGATTTACGCCCACAGCGAATTTGGATTGAAAATCGCTCATAACTTTGTAACCCGCGTTTTAAAAGAGAGGAAGTGTTGGGGGATATACTCCCCCAAACACACAGATGTAAATTAAATTACATTGACAATGGAGCTAGATCAGCAACAGTTTTTGCAACTGCTGAACGCTCTTCTGCACCCATTGGGATAAGACCTTTGTCTGTTAGGTAACCTTCGTCACCCCAAGCATCGTCGTTAGCGAATGCTGCTAGGTATTCTTCGATACCTGGGATCACACCAACATGGTCTTTCTTAACATAGAAGAACAATGAACGTGATACAGGGTAGTCACCAGAAGCGATTTGCTCAAATTCTGGAGCAACACCACCGACTAGAGCGCCTTGAAGAGCATCTGAGTTTTGGTCAAGGAAGCTGAAACCAAACACACCAAATGCGTCAGGAGAAGCTTGAAGCTTTTGAACGATTAGGTTGTCGTTCTCACCTGCTTCAACATATGCACCGTCTTCACGAATTGTACGGCAAAGTGATTTGTATGCGCCACCATCAGATGATTTAAGATCTTTGATCCAATCGAAAGTTTTACAACCACCTTCCATTGCGATTTCAGCGAAAGCAGCACGTGTACCTGATGTTGGAGGAGGTCCAAGAACTTCAATTTTCTTAGCTGGGAGCTCAGGACGAATGTCTGACCACATCATGTATGGGTTAGGCTGAGTTTCGCCATCTGTACCTGTAGGAACATCTTTAGCAAGAGCTAGCCATACGTCTTGTAGAGTAACTTCAAGAAGGTCTGACTCGCGTGAGTTAGCGATTACAATGCCATCGTAACCGATTTTAACTTCAACGATGTCTTTAATGCCGTTTGACGCACAATCATCAACTTGTGACTGCTTAATACGTGCAGAAGCGTTTGTGATGTCCGGGTGCTCTTCACCGATACCAGCGCAGAAGAGTTTCAAACCACCGCCAGTACCTGTTGATTCGATAACTGGTGTTGGGAAATCTGTTTCTTTACCGAAGCGCTCTGCAACAGTTGTTGAAAACGGGAATACTGTTGAAGAACCAACAATGCGGATCTCATCACGCGCAGACGCAGCAGATGTGCTCATAGCAATCGCACATGCACCAGCAGCAAAAGCAGCAAAGACTTTGTTAAATTTTGACATTTTTATCTCCTGTCAGAAAAAATATGACCCGCTTTTTTTTCGTCATGTTGAGCGGATGCGCATCTACTATCGAGACTGGGCAACACTATTATGACAGTTATGTAACAGTTTTATGACAGTGGATAAAAACTGGATTTATCTAGGTAGATTTCTGCCGATGGGGAGAATAATTTTGAAGGTAGACCCCTCACCCAACTCACTTTCAATCTCCAAACGCCCTCGGTGGCGATTAAGAATGTGTTTAACGATGGCAAGCCCCAGCCCTGTACCACCTTTAATACGAGACCGACTTTTGTCAGCTCGGTAAAAACGCTCTGTTAATCGCGGAATATCCTCTGCTTGAATACCCTGTCCTTCATCTTTGACTGAAACGACGACCGCTGGCCCATTCATTGCACCAATATTTTCCGAAACGGCAACATTGACATCAACGACGCTATCTAAAGCGCCATACTTCACCGCGTTTTCAATGATATTATGGAAAACTTGGATCAGTTCGTCATGATCACCGACAATATTTTGGATCTCACTATCGTTCGAAATATTGATCGTTTTTCGTTCTTTTTCCACCACAGGCGAAAGAGACGCAATCACATGATCCAATATTTGCACCAGATCAACCTCGCCGGAAGGTCTGATTCTCTCTTTGCCCTGCAGCTTAGAAAGTGACAAAAGATCATCAATCAAACGCTTCATCCGCGCCGCTTCATTCTCCATGAGCGCCAAAAACCGCTGCCGAGCTTCACCATCATCTTTAGCAGGACCGCGAAGCGTTTCGATAAAACCAGCTAGTGCCGTCAATGGCGAACGTAACTCATGGCTCACATTGGCCACAAATTCACTGCGCATAAGCTGTGCATCCCGAATTTGCGAGACATCTTCAAATGTAATGGCGATCTTGGCGTTTTTCGCCAAACCTTCACCTAAAGCATGGAGCTTGACTTCAAACGTTGCAGAAGGAGATGCACCAATTGTCAATTCAACCTCCGCTTCATCTTCGCCAGCATTGATCCGATCAATCGCGGCCAAAAATTCTGGATTACGCACGATACGCACCAGGCTTTCATCAACAATGTCTTCCCCAAAACGTTGTTGAGCGGCGTTGTTTGCGAAGGTAATTTTTCGATTTTGATCGATAAATAGCACACATGCGCTCAGCGCGTTTAGAACCTGATCAAGCTTGCTGACTTCCATTTATCTACCATTCTTTTGGAATCAAAATTTGAAATTTATTGGTGAACATTTCGATATGACACGTGCATGACATTTTCATAAAGCAAACATCTGGCTTTGTCATCAAACGTATTTTGCGCCGTTTTAGCGACATTTTTATTCGCAAAATGGATAGCTGGATGTAAACTGCTCAGACACATTTAGGCGAAGGGACAACAATTACTCAAGCTGGAACAGCGAACATGTCAGATGTAAATTCAGAAGCTGAAGCACCTCGCAGAGCAGGACGATCAAGTGGCCGTGCTGGTGGACGAGCAAGCCGTATCGCAGCCCGTGCGGCGGCTTTACCGGAAGAAATGCGACCGGTTCGCCCCGGTCTTTCCGGCGGATCTTATAAACCGCTTTCTGACGCTGACATTAAAAAAATTCATGAAGCTGCAATTGAAGCTTTGGAAGTTATCGGTTTGGCGGATGCACCACAATCCGGCATTGATCTGATGACAAAAGCGGGTGCAATTCTGGGTGACGATGGTCGCCTTCGTTATCCCCAAAGCGTGGTTGAAGATGCATTGGCTGTTGCATGCAAGGAAATCACACTGCATGGACGCGACGAACAGTTTGATCTGCATTTGAGCGGAAAGAAAGTGCATTATGGCTGTGCCGGAGCTGCCGTACAGATGGCCGAAGTGGAAAGTGGCACATATCGAGATTCAACCGTTGAAGATTTATACAGGGCAGCCCAAATCGTGCAGGTTATGGATAATATTCATTTCTTCCAACGCCCCATCGTTGCGCGTGACGTGCTTGATAATCTGGAGATGGATCTCAATACGATTTATGCATCCTGCGCAGGCACTACCAAACATATCGGCACCAGCATTAGCGAACCGCATCATATGACAAAGATGGCTGAGCTTATGTATATGATCGCCGGTGGCGAAGATAAATTCCGCGCCAGACCATTTATCTCCAATTCAAACTGCTTTGTTGTGCCGCCAATGAAATTCGCCACTGAAAGCTGCGAAGCCATGGAGTCAGCTATACTCGCTGGCATGCCAGTGCTGCTATTATCTGCGGGCCAAGCCGGTGCGACCGCACCTGCCCCTCTGGCCGCATCCATCGTGCAAGCTGTAGCTGAATGTTTAGCCGGATTGGTTTACGTCAATGCGCTGAAACCCGGACACCCAGCGATCTTTGGGACTTGGCCATTCGTCTCTGATTTGCGGTCCGGCGCCATGTCGGGCGGCTCAGGTGAACAAGCACTTCTGACGGCTGCTTGTGCTCAAATGCATCATTTTTATGGATTACCCGGTGGTGCAGCTGCTGGGATTGCAGATGCCAAAATGCCAAATATGCAATCAGGTTGGGAGCAAGGCATTTCCAATACGCTAGCCGGCATGGCAGGTCTCAACATGGTCTATGAAGCAGTTGGCATGCATGCCTCACTGTTGGGCTTCTGCCAAGAATCTCTTATTCTGGGTAATGATATGTTGGGGCAAGCACTTCGCTGTGTTCGCGGCATTGAAGTTACAGATGAAAAAGTGTCCATCGATGTGATGAAACAAGTTTGCCTTGAGGGCCCAGGACACTTTTTGGGTCACCAACAAACACTTGATTTGATGCAGACAGAATATGTCTATCCAAAAACCGCAGATCGCCTGAGCCCGAAAGAATGGGAAGAAGTCGGTCGGCCTGAACCACTCGCGGAAGCGACCAAGCGCAAACATGAAATTTGGGCCAACGCACCTAAGACCCTGATTGATCGTCAGATCGATAGTGAGATCAGATCAAAGTTCAATATCTATGTTTAATCATTAATGGCATAATCTGGAAGCGCGTCCAGCGCGCTTTTCAGAGATTCACCCCATTGATTGGAAATCAATTGATAATAGGGATGGGAAAACTCGATCCGATCTGTATGCCCCTGGCGAAGACTGTCCTTTTGATAAGTCTGCAAATCCAAAGGTAAATCGACAGACAAATTCGCCTTAATCGTGGAATCAAACGACACCAGCATCAAACGGATCGCATCTTCAAATGTCATATCTGGATCATGCGCGCGCACAAGGATGGGTTTTCCATATTTGGTTTCACCAATCTGAAAGAATGGCGTGTCCTCAGACGCTTCAATAAAATTGCCTTCCGGATAAATCAAAAATAACCGCTGTCCGCCACCTTTGATCTGACCGCCTAATATGATCGTCGCGTTAAATGCTGATGAACTTTCCTGACCAGATTGCTCATGGTTGGAGATTACGTCGCGCAATACTTCACCGATCAATTGCGCCACTTGAAACATTGAGGGCGCAGCAAGGATTGAAGGTTCACGATCATCGGGTGCTTTGGCACGCTCTTCGAGGAGACTTACAACCGCTTGTGTGGTCGCCAAATTGCCAGCCGTCATGATTGTCAATAGACGCTCACCCGGCACTTCCCAAGTGAACATTTTTTTAAAAATTGAAATATTATCGACGCCAGCATTGGTGCGCGTGTCAGACATAAAGACCAAGCCATGATTTAACCGCATGGCAACACAATAAGTCATGATCCCTCCCGCAAATGATTCGTTCGCAATTTACTGCTGAACTTGCAAAGACACAATCAGATCTTCATTGCCTGATCCCAATCTGAGACCTGTTATAGGCGCGCAATCACGATAATCAAGACCACTGGCCACACGGACATATCTGTGATCGGGAGAAATTTGGTTTGAGACATCAAATCCAACCCATCCAAGGCCCGTGATATAGGCTTCTGCCCAGGCATGGGTGGCATCTTGTTCAATACGATCATCCATCATCAAATATCCGCTAACATAACGCGCAGCAAAACCCAGTTTACGGGCAGCGGACACAAAGATATGACTGTGATCCTGACAAACACCAGCGCCAGCTTCAATTGCTTGTTCGGCGGTCGTATTTACAATCGTATTACCAGTGTTATAGCTCACAGCCTCATGGATCTTTGCAGACAAAGTGTGAAGTTGGGAAAGTTCATCAGAGAATTCATCACCCACGGATTTGATAATTTTCTTAACTCCGGATCCACATTTGGTGAGCTTGGTTGAACGTCGATAAAGCCACAAGGGTATGTGAGAAATATGTGCACCAACAATCCCATTGCGATCGACAGTTTCCACTTCGCCTTCACAGCGAATGATCAGCTCTTTTTGATGCGGAAATACTTTAATAAGCTGCACGCGATTAAGGTTATGATCCTCATATTCAAATTCTTGATGCCCACCTTCCACGGTGGTCTCCCATCGGATCACCTTTTGCCCGTGATAGGGTTTTGGCGTTAAACGAAGTTGTTGAACCCCATAGGGCACGCTTTCGTCATATCTGTAAGTGGTTGTGTGAGAAATTGTTAAAAGCATATCAACCTCTCTAACTTGTAAACCGATAGTCAACTTCAATTTGTTGACCAAGCTGGTTTATGTTGGTGATGAAAGCGCCCAAAAATTCATGCAGGCCGTCTTCAATGATTGTATCAATGGTGATTTCGGACAAGGATTCTTTTAACGTACGAACCAAAGTGTGGCATGGCAGTTCAAGCCCATAGTCTTTTTCAAGATAACCTAAATTGGTCGCAATTTTGCCAACACAAAACCCCAGCGAGCGAGGTAAGCGCTTATCCAGAATAAGGAAGTCTGCGATTTCCCGCGGGGTCAATTCACCACCGGATATCAACTTAAATGAATTGAGCGCAGATACAGATCGCAAGATCGTTTCCCATTGGACATTATCGAGCGATGATCCCACCAGCGACACCGACGGCAACAACACATGATATTTCACATCCAAGATACGCGCTGTATTGTCTGCACGTTCAAGAAATGTGCCCAGACGTGAGAAGTCAAAAATATCATTGCGCAACATCGTGCCGTGCAAAGCACCTCGAACCAAGGCAGATTGCTGACGAATGAGCCCCAATATGATTGGCAATTCTTTCTGGCGAACAGGCCGTGACAGTGCTTCGTTCAAATTCATCCAATTTTCGTTGACCGCTTCCCAAACTTCGCGAGTCAGCGCTGTTCGAACAAGTCGTGCATTATTGCGTGCAGCCTCGCTAACCACAATTACACTGGATGGGTTTTTCTTATCCCGCAGCAGAAAATTAATGACAGAATCCGCATCGAATTTATTATGATGTTGCAAATAAGTTTCTCGCATACCAGACGTCGTTATAATCGACGACCATTCGTCCTCAGATGTAGCGGTTCTTGTCAGCGCAATGCGAAATCCAGCATCTAAAATACGAGCAATATTTTCACTTCGTTCAAGATAGCGGAACATCCAAAACAGGCCACCAGCTGTTTTACCTAGCATGATCGACCTCCGATTTTTGTAAAAACGCAACCATCGATCAATCCCTCAAAACCCAGGTATCTTTTGTGCCGCCGCCCTGACTGGAATTCACAACAAGGGAGCCTTTTTTCAATGCAACGCGGGTTAAACCTCCTGGCACAATGTCAATTTTCTTTGGCGAGACCAAAACAAATGGACGCAAATCGACATGGCGCGGCGCCAATCCCTTCTTGGTCAAAATCGGAACTGTAGACAGGCTAAGCGTTGGCTGCGCGATATAATTATCGGGATTTGCCTCCAGCTTTTTGCGGAAAGTTGAAATTTCTTTTTTGCTCGCTGCCGGTCCAACCAACATGCCATATCCGCCAGAACCATGAACCTCCTTAACGACAAGCTCATCAAGATGTTCAAGCACATATTTAAGTGAATCTGGCTCAGAACAACGATAAGTCTCAACATTTTTAAGGATTGCTTTGCGCCCAGTATAGAACTCAACGATTTCCGGCATGTAGCTGTATAATGCTTTATCATCGGCAATTCCTGTACCCGGAGCATTGGCAATGGTAATGCCACCTGAACGATACACATCAAAGATGCCGGGCACCCCAAGCATGGAATCGGGATTGAAATTGAGAGGGTCTAGATATTCATCATCAATCCGGCGATAAAGCACATCGATGGCTTTATAACCTTGCGTGGTACGCATGGCGACGCGACCATCGATGATTTGAAGGTCATGCCCTTCGACAAGTTCTGCACCCATTTGATCAGCAATGAAAGAATGCTCAAAATAAGCTGAGTTATAAATGCCCGGTGTTAAAACCGCGACCACCGGTTTGCCTTCGCATTTCAATGGGGCCGATGCGCGCAGCGACCGGAGCAATCGCTCTGGGTAGTCGCTGACTGTCCGCACTCTGTTTGATGAGAAGAGTTCGGGGAACATTTGAAGCATCGTTTCGCGGTTTTCCAGCATATATGACACGCCTGATGGTGTGCGCGCGTTGTCTTCCAACACAAAGAAATCATCTTCTCCTGTGCGCACGATATCAACACCAACGATATGGGTGTAGATATTACCTGGCGGTGTGAAGCCGATCATTTTCGGCTCAAAGGCTTCGTTATTCGCCACCAAACTGGTGGGAACAACACCTGCCTTTAAGATTTCCTGACGATGATAAATATCGTGCAAAAAAGCGTTCAGCGCTTGAACACGTTGTTCAATACCTTCCGCCAGCTTTGAAAATTCTCGTGCGGCCAACACTCGCGGCACAATATCAAACGGGATAAGCCGCTCTGTTGCCGCGTCATCACCATAAACATTAAAGGTGATGCCGGTTCGCCGGAAAAAAATCTCAGCTTCTTCAGTTTTTTTGGTGAGCGCTTTTGGGTCTTCAGAATTAACCCATTCGTGAATAGACTGATATGGATTGCGGGGGTCAACACCCTTTGCAAACATTTCGTCAAAGAAAACTTGATCTTTACTCATACGAAAAGACTACATTTCTAACAATTGATTACAACCCCCAAAACTTATATTTCTCAGCGGATTGTGAAATTTTCAGAATCTCCGTGAAAGCAATTAGGTCGATCGAATGCAAAATATGAACACTTGCTCAATAATTCATCAGTTTGGAAAGCTAGAAGACGTGATTGAACTTGAGACAAGAGCAATACCCTTCTGCGGGCCGCAGGATGTTTTGATCCAAATGGAATATGCGCCGATCAATCCATCCGATTTGATCACCATCAGTGGTGCCTATCGGGGCCGTACGCAATTGCCGTTCTTGCCGGGATTTGAAGGTGTCGGCATCGTTCATCAAGTGGGAGATAATGTATTGCAATTCAAAATAGGTGAACGTGTGATGCCCATCCGCCAATCCGGCACTTGGCAGCAATATCAAATCGCCACCGCAGAAAATTGTTTTAAGATGGATGATCGTTTGTCAGCACAAGACGCTGCCATGTCCTATATCAATCCGATGACAGCGATCAAAATGGTCGATGAAATAGCGCAAGTGAACCGCGCGGATAAAGTTCTGGTCAATGCGGCCAATTCAGAAATCGGCCATATCATCATTGAGCTTTGCCTCAAGATTGGTGTTGATATTACAGCGCTTGCGCGTTCGGATCGTTCGGCAAATGAATTGAGCCAAAAATTTGGCGATCAAATCACCGTTCAAAAACAAGGTCAGTTTATATCTACTAAACATGCACAAACATACGATTTTATGTTTGATGCAATTGGCGGACCGATTGCCGAAGAGCTGGCTTTATCACTTTATGCAAATGGCATGATAGTACATTACGGGCTTTTATCCGGCGTGCCCATCAGCCCAAAACTCAATCAACAGTGCCCAGATATTCAACTCAAACTCTATTGGCTTCGTAACTGGGTGCATTCCGCCCCTTACGAAGATGTGCAAGAGATGTTTGATAAATCAGCCCGATATATTTTAGATGGAACCATCTCAACGCGCGTTTTTAAAACATTGCCTTTAGAGAATATTAAAGACGCAGAAAAAGCGCTGAATGATCCAAATAGATCGGGCAAGGTTTTGCTAGCGCTACAATCCTAACGCTCATCCATTTTTTTAATGAAGAACTTTTCCAGCCAACCCGTCGGCAAGGTCGAAATCAGCCAAATGAAAAACGCTTGATGCCATGGGAATATAATGCGCCCCTTATTGCGTTTCAGGCCATGGATAATTTTCGCTGCAGCTTCCTCAACAGGCATAACAGACATATTCTTCGGTGCATTTTGCACCATGGGTGTTTTGACAAAACCAGGACACACAACACTCACGCCAACGCCATGTTTCGCATATTGCCCGCGCAGCGCTTCGCCATAAAGTCTCACCCATGCTTTGCTGGCAGAGTATCCAGCAGGTCGTCCAAAGGTTCGAAATCCAGCAAGCGAACTTAAAACAGCCACCTGTCCGCTTTGGCGCTCTTTAAGGCGCGGCAGCAAGGGTTCAACCATGTTTAATACACCAAACACATTGATCTCCGTCGTCAAACGAATGAAATCTGTATCCTCGTATTGGCGCCCAACGCCAGCACTTGCGACCACCAGATCAAATGTGTGTTGGTCATCCAGTGAGAGCAGAAGCTCGCTCATCTGTTTATCATCGCGCACATCAATGACATGCGAAGACGCAGAAGCACCTTTCATGCGACATTGTTCTGCAATCTCGTTAAGTCGCGTCTCATCTCGGCCCAATAAACAAAGATGCACACCTGAAGCCGCAAGTTGCAGGGCCATTTCCGCCCCAATACCGCTGGAACCACCTGAAATGACGATGTTTTTAAATTCTAATTGCTGCACGAATTCACCTTCATAGATTTAAACAATGTGCTGACACCCATGCCGCCCGCAGTTCCCAATGTGGCCAGCGAAATCGCATTGTTTTGAAAGTTCTTGTCCTTCAACATCTGCGCAAATAATCGAACCACCAAAATTGCGCCCGATGCACCAAATGGATGACCAAGAGCTAGTGCACCACCATTTAAATTCACGCGCTGCGCTTCAATTCCCAATCCATCGAGCGAGGCTAAAACCTGCGACGCAAACGCTTCATTAAACTCAACAAATTGAAGTTCTTTTCCGCAAATATTTGGCTGGCGGTCGAATAGATAATTCGTCGAAGCAATGGGACCAATACCCAAGTGATTGGGATCAACGCCGCGTGTGGCGCCATCGATGAATGCAATTGCCTTTTCGATGCCAAGTTCTTTGGCCTTTGCCAAGTTCGTAACAACAGCCAATGCTGCCCCATCATTAAGAGGACAGGAATTACCGGCCGTAACCGTCCCATCGGACACAAACTTTGACGGCAATGCCGCAAGCTTTTGCAAATTCGTGTCATCCCGCGGGCATTCATCGAGATCTATGACTTGATCGCCCGCCGAAATTGGCACGATTTCATCTTTGAATATCTCTGATCTTTGCGACTGAACCGCACGTTGATGGCTTTGTAAGGCAAAAGCATCTTGCCGATCCCGCGAGATGGAATATTTTCTTGCAACATTTTCAGCCGCAACGCCCATATCAGGATCACCAATACTATCGGGCGAAAATCTAGCACGATCATAGAACTCTAATTCGCTTTTCGACGTTGAACTTCGCTTCGCGCGTTTTGGTGCGGTGCTGACACTTTCAACACCGCCAGCAACATAAATGTTCCCTGCACCGGACATGACCATACGACAGGCAAGATTGATCGCTTCCAAACCGCCGCCGCATTGCCGATCTACGGTTAAACCAGGCACATGTAAATCAAACCCGGCCATAAGTGCTGCTAAACGCGCAACATTGCCGCCACCGCCGGCAGCATTGCCAACAATCACATCATCTATGTCAGAAGCATCGATCTTTGCAGATGTGACAACATCTTGAAGCACGGTCGATAATAGCACTTCCGCGGAAATGTCTTTAAACATGCCATTCGCGCGGCCAATGGCGGTCCGTTTTGCCGAAATGATGACAGGCAGACGCGTATCGTCAATATTAGAATTGTCGTAACTGGTCATGATTATTCGTTAGCCAATCCATCAATATCTTCTTTGAAATCTTGCCACTTTCCGTCATCGGCCAAGATTGCGCTTGGTAAATTACTTTTGGCATAGCATAGGAAGGTAGAGATTGGCGACAATGGGTCAATAATTCTGCTTTTATAATTTTCGCACCAAACACAATTGCGACGAGTTTTGATCCCAAATGCGCATCATCCATCCCCAATACCACAGCGCTTTCAACAGCATTAAAGTCCATCAAAACAGCCTCGACGCTTGACGGATAGATGTTATTGCCGCCTGAAATGATCATATCGCCTTCACGGCCATCTAGTGTAAGGCGGCCCTCATCATCCAGCGCGCCAATATCGCCGACACTCGCCCAGCCATCTAAGTGAACAAATCCGGCATCATCATATTGTGATACATAACCATCGCAAACGAGATCACTCTTCACCCAAACTGTTCCTGATTGACCTTTAGGAAGGTCATCCCCTTCCGCATTTCGAATAGCCAATTCAACACCGGGGAAGGCTTTACCGACATCGTGCTCGCTTGAAGATTGCCGAACAGCATATGTCACAAAACCCAGCTCAGAGGCACCGTAATATTCAAAGATTTGAACGTTTGGCATAAGTTTGCGCGCCCGCGCCAATAACGCGCCATCGAGTTTAGCGCCCGCAGATACTATGGATGTAATTTGGTTAAGTTTAATGTTCCGAATTTCAAGCACCTTACACAAAGCAGACAACATAGTTGGAACCAAAACCAGTCGCTTCGCTTCGTGGGCTTTAACAAGTTCGACCAATTGTGCAGCATCAAATTTTTCCATCGAGATAAAATGCGCACCAGCACAAAGCGTCTCGGCCAATGCATAAAGCGATAAACCATGCGCCAGCGGCCCCGGTGAAATTGTGGTTGTTTCCTCATTCACATCAAACACTGATCGGCTGCGTTCAATGCTAACCTGCCAAGATAAACGATTACGGATAAAGGCTTTAGGCTGAGATGTGGTGCCGGATGTGAGCCCGATTAGAAAAGGGGTTTTCGCTGCATCATCATTAACGTGTGTAATATCACGGGATGTGCCAGAACCAACCTCAACAATTTTAGGATCACGATGATCCAATGATGGGTGTGGGAAACACAGATCTGGCCTGATATCATCCAAGACGGACTTGATTTGAGCAGATTTAAGAGCTGATGACAATAAAAGACAACAATTGTGCCCAAAAGTCGCGGCAAGAAACTGACTGACAAATTGCGTGGAATTTTCTGCGATCACAGCTACCACATTTGCATCAAAGGGATGCAGTGATTGCCGCATATCCTGACCTTCAATGCGGCAAATCAATTCATCACGCTGAGCGACTAAATTCTGGAACGAAAAGCTTTTGCTCCCAATTGTAACCGCGCTGGCGTTTGGCTTTAGATCAGACCATTTTTCAATATCTGAATGAAACGGCATGATCTAAATTTTACTTAAGCGCGATCGGGTAGATGCGTCGAACAGCAACTGTCACAAGCATCGCGATCACCGCTTTAACCAAGTCGCCGGGGATGAAGACCAGCGAGCCAAGATAAACATCAATGATCGATGACCCTGTATTGCGCGCAATCCACAAAATGCCCGGAAGATAAACAAGGCAAATTCCGCCCAAGAAGCAGGCAATGAAAATGATGAAATGCGCACGAATGTTGACTTGGCTATCGGAAATAAAGTTCTTGAGGATGAAACCGATCACGTAAGCACCGAAGAACCAACCCACAAGGAAGCCACCACTATTGCCGATGAAATGTTCAACGCCACCGCGTCCACCGGCAAGTAATGGCAAACCAGCAAGAACCAATACCAAGAAAACGAGAACCGCCAGCGCACCGCGTTTAGGCCCCAAAATGCTACCAGCAAGCATCACGCCAAGCGTTTGCGCTGTAATGGGTGCAGGAATTCCAACCACAGGAATTGCGGGTAATAAACCCAGCGCTGCGATGATAGCCGCAAACAATGCGATAAATACAATATCTTTGGTCGCCAAAGTATTCTCCAATTTTTAAAAAGGTAATTTTGTTAGTCCAGCATTCTTGCATCAATTGCATCTGAAATATCATCGGCGCGTTTAAGCGTTAATACAATTAATGGAACAATGAGAGCGAGAGGGTTTGAATTTAAACCACGAGCTGCTTGAGCTTCTTTGATATCCATGCCCAATTTAAAAATCTCCGGTATGAACCGTAAAGTTAACGACAGCGTCAGGCTAACCGTTTTGGGCTTAATAAACGGGATGAATGACAATGGCAACAAGAGGTTCTCAACAAAGGCCATGAAATCCTCGATCCGCGTGGTTACCGTCACGCATGCAGCCATGATAACAAGGCTGGTCAGCCTGAAAAATGTCAGCAAGCCAGCGTTGAGATCATTCACAAAAGCGCTAAAAATTGAAAACAATAAGACCATGAAAAGCGGAAGCAAAAACATGGCTTTAAGGCGTCTAACCGGCACTTTAACATAAACTACCAGCGCTATAGCCGCCACTAATATCACTGCTAAAATGCGCAGATCTTCAATTGCATAAAATATGATTGAAAACGAAATGAGCAAAAAGAACTTACTCCATGTCGGCATTCTGTGGAGAACTGAGCTCCCTGGAAGATAAAACGATAAATCCATCAGACCGCCATCTTCTTTTTGTACCAAGAAATCGCTGCCTTAGGTGTGTCATCCGCAGCAATTCTACCCTCATCAAAGACCAGAACCCGATCAAAATCAGAAAGCAATTCGAGATCATGTGTCACAAGAACCACATATTGCTCAAGTGCCATTATGGTGGATGCAATTGCATTTCGGTTTCGTAGATCTAGCAAGGTTGTTGGCTCGTCAAAGACAATCATCTGCGGCTGCATCACGAGCACCGACGACAAAGCGATCATCTGCTTCTCACCACCTGATAACATATGCACTGAACGATCTTTTAAATGTAATAATCCAAATCGTGCCAGGATTTCTTCGACCTTGGCTTTGCGTTGATCTTTAGGAACATTAAGGCCCTTCAACCCCAGTTCAATATCCTCAGACACAATTGGATAAACAATCTGATTATCGGGGTTTTGAAAAACAAAGCCGACATTTCGGCGAACGTCTTTCACCGCGTCTGCAAGATCAAACCCAAGAACTTTAGCCCGACCTTCTGTTGGTGTTAAAAGACCATTTAAAAGTCTTGCGAATGAGCTTTTGCCAGATCCATTTGCACCAATGATCCCGATCCGATGCTCAGACGCCGTCAAATTGATATCATGCAATACCGGTTGATCATTGCGCAACAAATTCACATTGGAAAAATCCAACACCGGATTTTTGCTCTCTAAAGTCATCTTACAACAATACTTCTAACTTATCACGCAAAGGAGATGTGATCGTCGCCGGCATACCAACTTTATCCACATAGACCCAGACCGCATCCTCCTCGACGATGAGATTTTGCTCATCTTTGCTGTTATCAATCATCTCGCAGTGGAGCGTCATACTGGTATTGCCAAGTTTTTTCAGCGAAACCTTGATCTCATAAACACAATTAAAATGCGCTGGCAGATGATAGGTCAGCTCAATCTTTTTAATGAAGAATCGGTGCTCAGACGTCATGGGATTGATATCTGAAACAAACTGATTTACTTCAATCCAATCGGTAATGGCTTCCTCGAAATAGGACATATAAGCCGAATTATGCACATGCCCATGCATATCCACATCGCGAAACGGCACTTTCACTTGATAAGTACACAAGGTGCTAATCCCTTTTTAAAAAACTAATAGCTTTTTGTCTGAGGGAGCTATAACGATATAGCCACAAAGGGTCCAGTACCCGGGGGTCAAGTCACTTCATTTTATCCATCGTTCAGCCCCCTATTGGCCGCTAATACCCGCCATTATTTTCCCATCTCTGACATTAATTTAACTAATGCCAACCATTAGAAAAACTAATGATTTTAATTTTCTGATATAAGGCTTGCAGTTATCTACGAGCTCGCTAATATAGATCAAAAAAAACTTAATAATGGGAAAAAAAACACTTAAAACAGGGTTCGGGAGTAAAATTTGGCATGATCACATCAGGTGACGAGAATGTCGTGGTAGCCAATAATGTCTGGAAAATTTTTGGGGATCGCGCCAAAGAGGCATTAGAAGCCATTAGGAAAGATAATCTTTCAAAAGCAGAAGTTTTAGAACAATACGGCGCGGTAGTCGGCGTAAAAGACGTAAGCATTAGCGTAAATAAGGGTGAAGTATTTTGTATTATGGGGCTGTCAGGCTCCGGCAAATCGACCCTCGTACGCCATATCAACCGTTTGATTGAACCCACACACGGGGAGATTTTGATCAACGGCGTGAACGTCGGAAATCTCAATGCAGAAGACCTACGCGTTATGCGCGCCGATAAAATCGGCATGGTGTTTCAAAACATGGCACTGCTTCCACACCGAACCGTTAGCGACAATATCGCGTTTTCACTTGAGTTAAGAAATGTCGATGCTTTCACCAGAGCGCAAGCCGCTGAAAAAGTGATCGAAACCGTGAGCTTACAAGGTTATGGCGATCGTTATCCATCGCAATTATCCGGTGGTATGCAGCAACGCGTGGGTCTTGCCAGAGCGCTTGCTGCTGATCCTGATATCCTTTTGATGGATGAGCCATTCTCAGCACTTGATCCACTCATCAGACGTGGTTTGCAAGACGAATTCTTAGCGCTTTCCAAAGTGATGAAGAAAACAACTTTGTTCATCACCCACGATTTGGACGAAGCCATCCGCATGGGTTCACGCATTGCCATCATGAAAGATGGTGAGATCGTTCAGATCGGGACACCTGAAGATATTGTGACGAAACCTGCCGACAAATATGTGGCGGATTTTGTGGCCGGGATTTCAAAGCTAAAATTGATCTTTGCCCACACAATCATGCAGCCCATTGCCAAATATGAAAAAGAAAATGGCAAGTTGAAAGACATAGATGCATGTCCAAAAGCAGACACCGAGGATGATTTGGACACATTGGTTGGCCACGCAGTTGGTCAAGATAATCCAGTTGTCATCATGAGTGACGGAAAACCAGTGGGCATTGTTACCAAAGATGCTCTGTTACGCGGCGTTCAGGGAGAAGCATAAAATGGAAACGGAAAAAGATCTTCTAAAGCCATTCAAAGAATTTGCCGGTCCGAACGGCGAATATTATGGCAATACCTTTTTGAAAATTCAAAAAGACACACTTGGCAAATTTCATATCAATATCGCAGCTGCCATCGGTAGCTTCATCTGGGCTGCTCTTCGCGGCAACTGGCTCTTGTTCTGGATTGCGTTCTTAATTGATCTCGTTGCACTGATCAATTTGTCGCTGATGGCCAAATATTCACAAGCTGCCATCGACAATGCTGAAAAAGATTTCCTCGTCGTCAGATATGAAGGTTGGTCAGCAGATCACCTGCTCGGCGCCATACTCGTCTTTATTCTCGGACGACTGCTGGTCGGTTGGTTAGCGGATCGCTTCTATTATAACCAATATAACAAGTGGCGTGTTAATCGTTCGGTCAATTCGGGCTCAAAGTCATCTCGTTTGGTCTTAGTTGCTGTCATTGCAGCGCTAATCGCGCCATTGATGCTTTATCGCTCGAGCCAGTTTGCACCAGAAGCACGGACATGTATCAAGCAGGACCGCGCTATCGAAAAAGGTGAAACGGTACCATTTAAAGATCGGTTCGATTGCGCCATTATCGGTGAATTCCCAACATTGGTTTGGTTGGATCGTCCGGATGAAATCACCTATCCGCGCGATGAAAATGGTAACCGCTATGTTGAGCGCAAGCCAGCACGCGAAGGTTTGCCACCACTTGATCTAAATAAATATGCAGCGCAAGCCATTGATGATGGTATTGGTTATTTGACCGCATTTTATGGCTTTTTCTTTGATGGTATCACAGCTTTCCTAAGAACAATGCTGAACATGATCACAGCGGTCTTTGTGGGTACACCTTGGATCATCGCCATGGGGGCAATCTTAGCGATATCCTATGTGTTAGCCGGAACGCGAATAACCATTTTTGTGGGCGCATCGCTTGCTTATCTGGCCCTATTCGGGTTTTGGCAAACCGCGATGGATACGCTCTCGCTCGTGGCAGCATCATCAATTATCTGTGTGGTGTTTGGTCTACCATTAGGGGTTTGGGTCGGTAAATCCACCCGCGGTCAAAGTATCGTCACACCAATTTTGGATATTATGCAGACGATACCATCATTTGTGTATCTATTACCGGCTGTGGCATTCTTCTCCATCGGTAAACCACCAGGCATTCTTGCGACCGTGATTTTCGCAATGCCACCAATGGTGCGTCTCACCGCTCTGGGCCTACGTCATGTGCCAGAAAACACGAAGGAAGCAGCTCTTGCCTTTGGTGCAAACCCAAGACAATTGCTGACAAAAGTTGAGCTTCCTCTTGCTTTGCCATCCATCATGGCTGGGGTTAACCAGGTGGTTATGATGAGTCTTTCTATGGTGGTGGTTGCAGCACTGATTGGTGCTGGCGGAATGGGCTTCATTGTGACCGAAGCTCTTGCAAATACTCGCACGGGCGCAGGCGTATTAGCGGGTATCGGAATTGCGCTATTGGCCATGATGGTCGATCGTGTTGTGCAAAAGGCTAATCCAACGGCCGAAAAATAATCGACGTTTTCATCGGCATATATTGCCGGTGATCCAATTAAAATGAGTTACAAGGGAGACAATAATGAAACTCATGAAAACACTCACACTGGCAGCAGTTTTATCTGCTTCTGCTTCAACGTTTAGTTACGCAGCAGATGCAAAAGTTGCCATCTCTGACCTTAACTGGACAGGCGCTAAAGCGATCGCTCACGTGATCAAAGCTGTGATCGAAGGTCCACTCGGTTCTGAAGCTGAGATCATTGAAGGTCTTTCTGACCAAGCAATTATCGCAGCTGGCATGGACAAAGGTGACGGTTCTGCTGACGTTTGGACAGACATGTGGATGCCAAACCAACAAGGTCCTTGGGATAAGTTCATTGTGGAAGCAAAAACAGTTGCTCACAACACACCTTACCTTGGCACACAGCAAATGTATGTGCCGGCATATATGTCAGACAAAATCAAAAACTTCGAAGATCTTAAAGATCCAGAGCTTGCAGCTATGTTCGATTCTGACGGCAACGGCAAAGGCGAATACTGGGCTGGCGATGCGTCTTGGAAATCGACAAAAATCTGGCAAGTGAAGATGAAAGACTACGGCCTTTCAGAGCTTTGGGAGCCAAACATCATTTCTGATGCAACATTTAAAGCTCAGCTTAAAGCAGCTTACGGCAACCAAAAGCCAATCATGTTCTACTACTGGACACCTGAGTGGATCCACGCTGCTTATGACCTTTCGCCTTTGGCTGAGCCAGAAGGAACAGAAGGTTGTATCGATTTGAAGCTTGATGGCGAAGATTGGCTCGAAGCATCAAAAGCATCTTGTAAAACACCTGATGCTGAGATCTTCGTATCTTA
>JAHDFS010000154.1:5231-7309 GCA_020628035.1 Rhizobiaceae bacterium | reverse complement strand
TTGCCATGTCTGGTGGTGTTGATAGTTCTGTGGTTGCAGGCATTTTAAAACGCCAGGGATATGATGTTCTAGGAATTACCTTACAGCTTTATGATCATGGTGCGGCTGTGCACCGTGCGGGATCATGCTGCGCTGGTCAGGATATTGATGATGCGCGCCGAGTTTGCGAAACCATCGGCATCCCGCATTACGTTCTTGATTATGAGAAGCGCTTTGCCGAAGCTGTGATCAATCCTTTTGCTGAAAGTTATATTGCTGGTGAAACGCCAGTGCCTTGCATTGCTTGTAATCAAACGGTTAAGTTTGCTGACTTATTGGCAACGGCGAAAGATCTAGGTGCCGATGCGTTAGCAACAGGTCATTACATTCGTTCGCGCGCTAACCCGACTGAAGATAATCCAGGCCGTCGGGCGCTTTATCGCCCAGTGGATAGCAATCGCGATCAAAGTTATTTCTTGTTCGCAACGACCCAAGATCAATTGGATTATGTGCGGTTTCCGCTTGGCGATCTGCCAAAGTCTGACACCCGCGCGCTTGCGGAAGAAATGGGCCTAGTTGTTGCGCAAAAAGCTGATAGTCAGGATATTTGTTTTGTACCTCAAGGCAAATATTCCTCCATCGTCGAAAAGCTTCGCCCTGATGCAGTTCTGTCAGGTGATATTGTGCATCTTGATGGTCGGGTGCTTGGCCAACATGAAGGTATTTTGCGTTACACGATCGGACAGCGCCGCGGCATTGGTGTGTCCGCTGGTGAACCTTTATATGTGGTTTATATTGATGCGCGCACTGCGCGGGTAGTTGTTGGGCCAAAAGAAGCGCTTGAAACAAAATCCGTGACCCTTCGTGATGTCAATTGGTTGGGCGATGAAGCTTTGGATGCCATTGGTCCTGATGGTTTTGATTGCTTTGCGAAAGTGCGCTCCACCCGTCCACCAAAAGCTGCACGGGTTAGACATATCGATGGTGTTACCAGTGTTGAATTGATCGAAGGTGAAGAAGGCGTTGCTGCTGGGCAGGCTTGCGTTTTATATTCCAGCCCTGATGATAACGCGCGCGTTTATGGCGGTGGCTTCATTAAGAAGTCTCTGAGAGATCCAAAGACGGAGCAGATGTTGCAGGAGCTGAACAATCCTGCTTCATTGGAGAACGCTGCTGCGAGCGCATAAATGATGGACAAGTTCACATGAGCTATCATTTTCGCGTTGTTGAGGAAGCTGACCTGCCTTTATTAGGTAAATGGCTGCGTGCACCCCATCTGCGTGCCTGGTGGGGTGATCCCGATGATGAATTGGGGTTGATCAAACATGATTTGAATGATCCAAAAATCAATCTGATGATGGTGGATTTTCAATCAGAGCCTTTTGCTTATATTCAGGATTATCGCGTGGTTGATTGGCCGCAGGATTATTTTGCCGAATTTCCAATTTCAACGCGCGCGATTGACACATTTATTGGACGCGAGGATATGCTGGAAAAAGGTCATGGGCGCGCCTATTTACGTCAGCATATAAAGGCACTGATCGAAGAAGGTGCTGAGCAAATTGTCATCGATCCTTTGTATAAAAACAAACGTGCGATAAAAGCCTATCAGGGCGCAGGTTTTCAAATTCATTCTCGTCACGAGACAGATGAAGGTGAAATTTGCTTGATGGTTTATGTAAAGAATTAATGAGGTGAGGGATGTTTGTACGCGGGGACATGAAGTATAAGGCATTGCCTTTGCCGGATCGTATGGATTTATCAGATCAAGAGATGCAAGAGGCTGCGGATGCGTTTTATGAGAAAATGAAACGTCGGCATTCCGTGCGGGATTTTTCAGATCGCAAAGTGTCGAAATCTGTCATTGAAAAATGCATTCAAGCAGCTGGCACAGCACCTTCAGGCGCAAACCACCAACCTTGGCATTTCATCGCGATTTCAAATCCAGATGTGAAGCATGAAATTCGTTTGGCAGCAGAGGAAGAAGAGCGCCAGTTCTATGCAGGCGGCGGCGGTGATGAATGGATCAAAGCGCTTGAACCGATCGGAACGACGGCTGATAAACCGCATCTTGATATTGCGCCATGGCTTATTGTTGT
>JAHDFS010000154.1:0-5131 GCA_020628035.1 Rhizobiaceae bacterium | reverse complement strand
GCTGCTTGGGCACGCTTGCCATGATGTTTGATAACTGAAAAGGATATTCATCATGAATGAGCATATTCCCGGTTTACGTAAGACAGCTAAAGACTTTCCTCAGGAACTATTGGACCTTTATGATTTTTACGCTCATGGCAAAATGACCAAGCGTGAATTTTTAGATAAGGCTGGCAAATTTGCTGTTGGCGGTATCACCGCTTCTGTTTTGCTAGGTCAGCTTGCGCCCAATTATGCGCTTGCCCAGCAAGTTGCCCCAGATGATAGCGATATAACAACTGAACGCATGACTTATCAGTCACCCAACGGCAATGGCGATGTGAACGGCTATCTAGTCAAGCCAGCAGGTGCGACCGGCAAATTGCCAGCCGTTTTGGTTATCCATGAAAACCGCGGATTGAACCCTTATATCGAAGATGTCGCACGACGCATGGCAAAAGCCGGCTTTATGGCGCTGGCGCCGGATGGATTGACATCGGTTGGCGGTTATCCTGGCAATGATGATAAGGGCAGGGAGCTGCAACGAACCGTTGATCGTGGCAAATTGCTCAATGACTTTTTTGCCGGCTTTGAACATTTGCTTGCGCGTGACGATAGCACTGGCAAGGTGGGTGCAGTTGGATTTTGTTATGGCGGTGGCGTGGTGAATGCCATTTCTGTTGCTTATCCTGAGCTGGCAGCGGGTGTTCCTTTTTATGGTCGCCAAGCGGCTGTGGAAGATGTACCGTCCATTAAAGCGCCGCTTCTGTTCCAATTTGGTGAATTGGATACCCGCATTAATGAAGGTTGGCCACCTTATGAAGCTGCTTTGAAAGCTGCTGGGAAAACATATGAAGCGCATATTTACCCGCAAGCAAATCATGGTTTTCACAATGATACGACACCCAGATATGACGAGACAAATGCTAAACTCGCGGAAGAGCGGACGATTGCATTCTTCAATGAACATCTGGCTTAGTTAACAAAGGTGCCTCTCAATGAGACGCCTATAATTCATCATTTGCCTACTTATTATGCAATTTTCTGCCTAATAAGTAGGCTTTTTTGATCTCGCTGTGTTCTTTAACGCCATGATGATTAAGATGTAATCATCAAATAGGCAGTAAGATCAGCAAATGATTAAAAAAATACCAAATTTGTTAACGATTGGCACGGGCTTTGCTTTGAAGTGAGTAAGATTTGAGCACTGAGGAAGGGTGCTTACTTGCTTTAACGACAAAAAGGGGTGTTTCTCGTGGTTGGAACAGATGTATTTTTCGTCCTTTTGGGGGCGATTTTAGTTTTCGCAATGCATGGTGGCTTTGCGTTTTTGGAAGTTGGAACGGTTCGACACAAAAATCAGGTCAACGCATTGGTCAAAATCATTTCTGATTTTGCAATATCAACAGTTGCTTATTTCGTGGTTGGTTATTCCGTTGCTTATGGCACGAATTTCTTCGCCGATGCGACAACATTGTCAGGCGGTGAGGGCACAGGTTTTGCGCCCCAAGGTCTTGATCTGGTTAAACTGTTTTTCTTGGTAACATTTGCCGCTGCGATTCCAGCGATTATTTCAGGCGGTATTGCTGAACGTGCAAAATTTTATCCGCAATTGATCGCATCTGCTGTCATTGTTGGATTTTTCTATCCACTTTATGAGGGCATGATTTGGGGCGGCAATTACGGTTTCCAGTCTTGGCTCAATGACACATTTGGTGCCGAGTTCCACGATTTTGCCGGTTCAATTGTGGTTCACGCTGTTGGCGGATGGATCGCTCTGGCAGCCGTGATTTTGTTGGGTGCGCGTTATCGCCGTTATAAAGACGGTCTTCGCACACCAAACTTTGCGCCATCATCTATTCCTTGGTTGGCCATGGGCTCTTGGATGCTTTGTATTGGTTGGTTCGGCTTTAACGTTATGACCCACGGTTCTGTTGAAGGCGTATCTGGTCTGACGGCATTAAATTCATTGATGGCAATGGTTGGCGGTATTTTGGTCGCTCTCGTCGTTGGTAAAAATGACCCAGGCTTTATCCATAACGGCGCATTGGCTGGTCTTGTCGCTGTGTGTGCTGGTTCTGACATTATGAACCCACTTGGTTCGCTTGTTGTTGGTGGTGTTGCTGGTGCAATCTTCGTTGTCTTCTTCAACCTTTGCCAAAGCAAATGGCAAATTGATGACGTGTTGGGCGTATGGCCACTCCATGGTCTTTGTGGCCTTTGGGGCGGAATTGCTTGCGGCATCTTCGGAACTGAAGCACTTGGTGGCCTTGGTGGCGTGACCTTTATGAGCCAGCTTGTTGGTTCTGTGGTTGGTGCAGGTTACGCATTAATCGCTGGCTTTATTGTCTACGGTGTGTTGCGCGCTACAATGGGCATTCGCCTATCAGACGAAGAGCAGCAAATTGGTGCTGACTTGGCGATCCACAAAATTGGCGCAAACCCTGAAGTTTAATCATCCATTGATAATTTAAGATCTAGGCCAATGTGAGCGAAATCACATTGGCCTTTTTCGTTTTAGGTTTTAGCTGCAGATAAAACACCGGCACTGATCAGCAATGACCCGCCTGTCCGCTCAGCCCATTTAATCACATTCGGATTTTGCATGCCATTACGTGCGCGTGCAGCAAAGGCGGTGTAAAGCCACATATTGATAAAAGCCAAGACCAGGAAAGTCGCAATACAGATGGCCGCTTGCGGCATAAAGCTAGCGCTCGGGCTGATGAATTGCGGCACAAAGGCAATAAAGAAAATAATGCCTTTTGGATTGAGCGCCGTAACGATCAAAGCCTCTCGGAACATTTTTTGAGGCGATTTTAATCGCTCGACTGGGCCCGTTTGCTCACCAGCTGATTTGCCCGCATTTTTGATCATCGATATGCCAATATAGATGAGGTAAATCACACCTGCCCATTTGATGATCTGAAAGGCTTCTGATGATGCGAGCAAAATTGTCCCGACGCCAAGCATAGACAAAGTAGTTGCGATGAAATCTCCTGCGACAACGCCCCAAACGGTAGGCGCAACGGCGCGTTGCCCATGGGCAATCGCTTGGCCAACGGCCATGATGATCGAAGGACCGGGGATAATCAGGACCACCATGGAGGCAATCACAAAGGCTAAATAATTTTCAATAGGCATATGCGTCTCCTTAAGGGGTGAGTAATCCCTCAAGACGCTTGCTTGTCAATATGTTTGATGATTGCTGCAAAAATATGGGTTGTAGTCGGCACCCTTGATTAAGAGCGCCAACATGAATTTTAACTGAGTTAATTCAAGTCTGCTGATGAGAAAAGCACGGTGTATTTCTCGCAGAAGATGGCCACTGAGCCGAAATCTGCCGGGTTCACTCCATCTGGCAATGCATAGCTTTGTGCGCCAGATGTTGATTGTAGAACGCCAAGATTAACGTGCTTACCAGCAATCACATCATTGCCGTTTTTAAGGCCTGAGCCTTCGACCAAAAAGACTTTTAAATCCGGACCTGCAGTGGAGGTGAATTCGGATAGTTCAAGCGTATGTTTGCCATTTGCATCTTTAACGATTTTGACATTGCCTTCGCCAATATAATTGCCGCCAACACCTTTAATCACGCCGGTTGTCACAGACATTGTGTCAGCATGGGCAATGCTTGCACCCAAAAGATTGTCAGAATTTGAGGCTAGTGGGGCTGCAAAAACAGCCAATGCGGAAAACGCAAGTGCGATTGAAATGTTCTTCATGATGTAACCCTTCCAATAAATGTTGGGAAAAGGTGTAACATCTTCAAAAGAATCCGCAATTGACGTCTTTTCACAAATAAGAGAGGTCAAAGTTACCGATATTGGTGATCAGTGTTTGTGCTGAACGGTGCCTGCTTCTAAGATCTTAACCACCTCAAGCCCATCTTGGATGGTCACTTTTGGTGTTGCACCTGTTTGGATCGCATTGATGAAATCTTCAAGTTCAGCAGTTAATGGCATGCTTTGTTCGACAGCGATATATTCTGGTTCCACCATTTCGCTTTGCCAGCCCATATCATCCTGCCAGACTTTGTGCTTATAAAGCGCAAGCTTTTGATCCCAGGGCAGGGCATCATCAAAAGACATCATGGCTTTGGAACCAACCAATGTTAGGCGGCGTTCGCGATAGGGGTTCAGCCGTGAGGTTAAAACATGCGCTTTGACCCCCGATGGAAAACCTAAATGAAGATGTGCAAAATCGCTTAGATGATTGAGTGCCGCTGCTCCCTCGCCATGAATGCGATTTGGCGCTTCGCCGGTAATAGCGAGAATAAGCGATAGATCATGCGGCGCGATATCCCACAAGGCATCGTTTTTTGGATGGAATTTTCCAAGGCCAACACGATGAGAATGGATATATTGAAGTTCGCCCAGGTCACCGGCTTTAAACATTGCAAGCATTTTTTCAAAGGCTGAGTGATAGCGCAGAATATGCCCCGTCATCGCGACTTTGCCGGATGCATTTGCCGCGTCGACAACGCTTTGCGCATCTTTGGTGTTTAGCGCAATTGGTTTTTCGATCAAAACATGTTTGTCTGCTTCAAGCGCTAAAATGGCATTTTGCGCATGCAGATGCGGGGGGAGGGCGAAGACAATGCCGTCAATCTGCTCATCTGCTAAAATCTCATCCAAATTTTTAGCTGGAACATTGAACTTTTCAGCTGCTTGGTTTGCGCTGTCAGAATTTAAATCACTGACAGCTGAAAGCGCGCCAAGCTCGGACAAGGTGCGGGCATGATTTGTCCCCCAATATCCACATCCAACAACAGCAATTTTTGTCTTATAATTCATTCATTCGTCCAACTTTGATCTGCGGTTTGTAGCACTAAAGCGGTCAGCGCATTTTCGCAAGTTCGCAATCGCAACAATCGTGAGAATATTATTATTGATGGGCTTTAACCTGTGTGGGAATCAGCGAAAATGTATTCAAATTCGATCACTTATGGAGTTGAAAATGAAATGCGTATCTTTTGTTCGAAAAATCACGCAAAGTGCTTGACACTTTGGCATTGTCCACCTTATATGCCGCCGATCTGTTAAGAACAGTGGCGTTTACATAATTACGCTTTTGTGGCGGGGTAGCTCAGGTGGTTAGAGCAGCGGAATCATAATCCGCGTGTCGGGGGTTCAAGTCCCTCTCCCGCTACCAA
>JAHDFS010000153.1:4909-7330 GCA_020628035.1 Rhizobiaceae bacterium | reverse complement strand
AAAGGAGACTAAAAATGTCACTTCGAATTAATGATACAGCACCAGATTTTACCGCAGAAACCACGCAAGGCACGATCAATTTTCATGATTGGATCGGTGACAGCTGGGCTGTGATGTTCTCGCACCCGAAGGACTTTACCCCTGTGTGTACAACTGAGCTTGGCGCAATGGCTGGCATTGCCGGTGAATTTGAAAAGCGTAATGTGAAAATCATTGGCATTTCAGTTGATCCTGTCGATAGCCATATAAAATGGAAAGCTGATATTAAAACAGCGACTGGCCATGATGTTGATTATCCATTGATCGCTGACAGCAAACTTGAGGTTGCCAAAGCCTTTAACATGTTGCCTGCTTCAGAAGGTGATAGCTCAGAAGGCCGTACACCTGCAGATAACGCAACTGTGCGCACCGTTTTTGTGATTGGTCCGGACAAAAAGATCAAATTGATCTTAACTTACCCAATGACAACCGGTCGAAACTTCAATGAGATCTTGCGCGCAATTGATTCCATGCAATTGACTGCAAATCACAAAGTGGCGACACCTGCTAACTGGCAACAGGGTGAAGATGTGATCATCACGCCTGCGGTTTCCAATGAGGAAGCTGTTGAGAAATTTGGTGAGTTTGAAAGCGTTCTACCTTACCTTCGTAAGACGAAGCAGCCTAACTAAGCTGACTAGATCACTTTAAAAAGTTGAAAGCGGCTCACATTTTGAGCCGCTTTTTTGTTTGTTAGACAAAATTACCTGATCTGAGATCGCGCATGGCCTGATAAATTTCCTCTTGGGTATTCATCACAATCGGACCATGCCAAGCAACAGGTTCTTCAATGGGTTTGCCGGACACTAATAAAAAGCGCATGCCTTGTTCACCAGATTGCACCGTAATCTCATCACCTTTATCAAAGACAACAAGTGTGCGATCACCGCTTAAATCACGCAGGTGTACTTCTTCACCGGCAATTTCTTTTTCCACCAAAACACCAAATGGACGTGAGGCATCGCGGAACGTTCCTGAACCTGCGAAGATATAAGCAAAGGCAGATTTGTAGGTATCAATCTTAAAACGCTTCTTAGTAAGTGGTGGTACAGAAATATCCAAGAAAGTAGGTTCTGCAGCCACACCATCAACCGGTCCCGTTTTGCCCCAGAAATCACCGATGATGACACGTGCTGCAGTGCCATCATCATCGATCACCGTCGGGATATCCTTTGATGAGATATCCTGGTAGCGCGGGTCGGTCATTTTAAGGCTTGAGGGCAAATTGGCCCAAAGCTGGAAACCGTGCATTTTGCCATCCGCATCCCCATGAGGCATTTCCTGGTGCATGATGCCACGACCTGCTGTCATCCATTGCACATCACCTGCGCCCATTTCACCACGATTGCCAAGACTATCGCCATGCTCAACGGAGCCTGCAAGCACATAGGTGATGGTTTCTATGCCACGATGGGGATGCCAGGGAAACCCGTTTTCATATTTTGCTGGATCATCATTGCGAAAATCATCAAACAATAAAAACGGATCGGCTAGTGTCGGGTCTTGAAATCCAAACGCGCGATGAAGATGAACCCCTGCCCCTTCCATGGTGGGAATGGCTTGAGATTCAGATTTAATAGGTCTGATAGACATGATCTTAATCCTCACATTCTATGGGCTTACGATAAAGCCATGATATGGGTTCAATATATATCTATTCATGCCTGCAACAAGCAGCTGACTCTACGACAATTTGTGTCTGAAATTGCAACAATCGATGTGGAACTAACTAGAGAGCTCGCCTAACGGGATTGCGGTTTCATCCTTTACTTCTTCCATAATGAAGGAAGCGGATACATCTGCAAGCGGCACTTTTTTGATCAGTTTTTGATAAAGTCGATCATAGGCTTTCACATCGCTCACGCGGGCGCGCAAGACATAATCAATTTCACCAGACGTGCGATAAAAGCCAACCACTTCCGGCATAGGCATAACCGTTTTGCGCAATTGTTCAAACCAATCCGTATCGTGATTAGCCGTTCGGATAAAAATCAGCACTGAGAGCCCGCAACCTGCCATTTCCGCATCGAGAACTGCAACACGCGCTTTGATAATGCCACTGGCTTCCAACTGTTTGAGCCGCCGCCAACACGTATTGCGCGGCATGCCAATGCGTTCAGATAAGGCCTCAACCGATAATGAGGCATCTTTTTGCAACTCGCTCAATATTTGAGCATCATAGTGATCTTTATAACCCATAACGGGATGTATATCCCATTTTTACGCAAAGTAAAGAGAATTTTGAGACAACAATTCGCGAAATTTCTGACATAATGCTCTTAATAAATAAATGGAGCAACTTATGAAAACTGGCCTTAAAACACTGTTTACTGAGCACCCAAATTCAGTTGATGAAAGCTATTTCGAGCATATGGCATTTGC
>JAHDFS010000153.1:0-4809 GCA_020628035.1 Rhizobiaceae bacterium | reverse complement strand
ACAATCATATCCGCGCCTTTTTTATTAAGCTTGGCGGTCGCATTATCAATCAGGTTCTGCGTTTCAGCCGCAAAGCCCACCACAATGGATGGCCGTTTTTTGTGATGGCCAACGGTTTTTAAAATATCCGGATTTTCAACGAGATCGAAAGTTGGAACGGATTGACCCTTCTTCTTTTTGATCTTTTCACCCGCTGCACCGGCAACACGCCAGTCAGCTACGGCTGCCACCATCACAGCGATATCACAGGGCAAGAGTTGCAATGCCGTATCAAGCATTTCTTCAGCGCACTCGATCTTGACCACATCAACCCCCACTGGATCAGGGATGTTTACCGGGCCGGAAATGAGCTTCACACTTGCGCCAAGTTCCGCAAGAGCTGCTGCGATAGCATGCCCTTGCTTGCCGGATGATCGATTGGCGATATAGCGCACAGGATCAATCGGCTCATGTGTTGGACCTGAAGTAACAATCGCAGTTTTACCGAGTAGCGGCTTGGGACGATCGTCCAAAATTTCGAGCATTTTTGAGATGATTGTAAATGTCTCTGATAAACGCCCCTTCCCAGCCTCACCGCTCTCAGCCATTTCACCACTTTCAGGCCCAACGAAATATATGCCATCCGAGGATAGTGTTTTCGCATTACGCTGCGTGGCTTTATTATGCCACATATGTGGGTTCATCGCTGGCGCAATGAGGACAGGCTTATCCGTTGCCAATAAAACAGTAGAGGCCAAATCATCCGCGCGGCCATGAGCCATTTTTGCCATTAAATTCGCCGTTGCTGGCGCTACTACAATCATATCGCATTCACGCGCCAGGCGGATGTGGCCTACATCTTGCTCATCTTCGCGGGAAAACAATTCGGTATATACATGATCAGCGGTTAACGCCCCCACGCTGAGCGGCGTGATAAATTCTTGCGCTGCCTCCGTCATAATCGGGCGCACATGCGCACCGCGCTCGCGCAAGCGGCGGATCAAATCAAGAGATTTATAGGCGGCAATGCCACCAGAAATAATGAGCAGAATACGCTTACCTTCAAGCACTTCTGAACTAAAGGGACTGAGCGAAGGAACCGACGCAACAGATCTTTTTTGTGGCACCGCGTCTGGGGCTTGATCAAGGCTCGCCAAAATTAGGCGCATTTCCTCTTCCATAGAATGGCCGTTTTGTGCCGCACGTTCGCGCAGGTTTTGCTTTATATCTTCATCAAGATTTCGAATTGTCAGACTAGCCATGGCTCATCACCCTATATTTGATATCATTGCAATCAAATATAGTGATAAATTGCAATCATTGCAATCAAGTCAGATTTATGGCGATATAGACCAGCGCTGCTGCAATGACCCAAAGCGCTATGCGTCCGGATCTGGAATGCTTGGCCTCCGCACGACCAATATTTTCAGCCGTCTCTTCATCAAACCGCAACCCATGTTCGGTCATATGCGAAATTTCTTCCGACATCTTCTCAGCCTGCTGAGCAATTTCGGGTGCCATGCGCCCTATTCTATGCAGCGCGACGAAACCATCTTTAACATCATTTGCAATGCGTGCAGGACCGAGATTTGTTCTAATCCAATCGCTGACAACACCTTCCGATGCCTTCCACATATTAAAGTTTGGATTAAGCGTTCGCGCCACGCCTTCAACCACAACCATGGTTTTTTGCAGCATGACGAGCTCCGATCTGGCTTCCATATCAAAGAGCTCAGTCACCTCAAATAAAAGCGTCAGCAGTTTGGCCATGGATATTGTTTCAGCTGATTGGCCATGAATGGGTTCGCCAATGGCGCGGATCGCCTGCGCGAAGCTTGAAACATTATGTTTAGCGGGCACATAGCCTGCATCAAAGTGAACCTGCGCGACACGCAAATAATCGCGCGTGATAAAACCGAAAATGATCTCTGCCAAAAAGCGACGCTCTTTAAAACCCAAACGACCGACAATGCCCATATCAACAGCCACGATCATGCCATTGGGATCAACGAACAAATTGCCCTGATGCATATCGGCGTGGAAGAAACCATCGCGCAGGGTGTGACGCAAAAAGGATTGGATCAGCATTTCAGCCAGCGCGTTTAAGTCGTGCCCAGCTGCTTTGATGGCTTCGACATCCGACATTTTAATGCCATCGATCCATTCCATGGTGAGCACATCGCGACCCGTGCGCTCCCAATCCACTTTTGGTACGCGGAATCCTGGATCGTTTTCTGTATTCTCTGCAATTTCAGATAAAGCCGCAGCCTCCAGCCGCAAATCCATTTCGATTTTTGTGGTCTGCTCTAATGTGCGCGTGACTTCAACGGGCTTTAGACGACGCGAGGATGGGATGAATTTTTCCTGCAGCTCTGAAACCAGATAAAACACTTCCAAGTCATGTTTGAAGCGCTTGCGCACGCCTGGCCGGATCACCTTAACGGCGACCTTCTTCTCATCGCCGTTTTCACTGATCGTTGCCGGATGCACTTGTGCAACAGATGCAGCAGCAATGGGCTCATCAATCTCAACGAAAAGATCGTCAATCTTGCGACCCAAAGAGCTTTCAATCGCTTCAATGGATTGCGCACGTGGAAAAGATGCCATTTGATCCTGCAGCAAACCCAGATCCGCTGCAATATCTGCACCGACCACATCTGGGCGCGTAGCTAAAAATTGGCCAAGCTTGACATAGGATGGACCAAGCCGGCCAACACCTTTTGCCAAGCGATCACTACGTTCAGCGTTTTTCTTGCGGCGCCTGGCAAAAACACCCGCTGCGCGGCCCAACCATTTTGCTTCCGGGCCCATCTCTTCTGATAAAAGTTCGGAGATCACACCTTCGCGCACAAGCACCCAGCCATCTCGAGCGAGACGCAGATATGTTGCAATGGATGCCATTTAGATTTTCCAACCTGAATGTTGAGCTGCAATGCCGCCTGTATAGTTTTTATAGCTCACATTGCCAAAACCGGCACGCGCAATCATGGACGCAAAATCATCCTGATTAGGAAATTTGCGGATGGATTCAACCAAATATTGATAAGGCTCTTGATCGCCGGTGATCACACCGCCAAATTTTGGGATCGCATTGAACGACCAGGCATCATAAAACTTGTCCAAAATTGGCACATCAACTTCTGAAAATTCAAGAACCAGCAAACGTCCACCGCGCTTTAATACGCGATAGGCTTCGCGCAAAGCTTTATCGATATCCGGCACATTTCGGATACCAAATGCGATTGTGTAAGCGTCAAAACTGTTGTCCTCAAATGGCAGCTCTTCCGCATTGGCTTCGACAAATTCTAAATTATCGGCGAGCTTTTGTTTTTCTGCGCGCTCTTCGCCAACGGCCAACATAGAGCCGTTAATGTCCAGCACGATGCCATTTGCTAGATTAGATGATGCTTTTACAATCCGAAATGCGATATCGCCGGTACCTCCTGCAACATCTAAAAACTTGTAATTTGGATCTTTGCGCGGGTTAAGCGTTGTGATCATTGCGTCTTTCCATACGCGGTGTAAGCCACCCGACATCACATCATTCATAATGTCATAGCGTTTTGCCACTTTGTGGAACACGTCATTGACCAGGGTCTGCTTTTCACCCTCATTGACGGATTGAAATCCATAGGAAGTTTGCATGCCGCCATCTGTTGAAATCCGCTCTGTAGACATATAAACCTCTTTGACCACCAAATACTTATTTCTTGATATAGATATAGTCTATCAGCATGAAAAGCACTATGTGACAATTGAATCCAGCTCTTAGATTTTCTTATCTGCAATTTGAGCTGATATTTCAAGCCAAAGTCTGACATGTGTTAGCCATTTGACGGGAGACCTTATGCCTGAATTACCAGAAGTCGAAACTGTCCGGCGTGGTCTTGAACCCGTTATGCATGGCGCGAGAATTATCGATGCAGATCAAAATCGTCCTGACTTACGTTTTCCTTTCAGTGATAATTTTGTTGCAAGGATCAAAAACCGCAAAATTACAGATATTAAACGACGATCAAAATATCTGATCTTTGTGCTGGATAACGAGTTGACGATTGTTTCGCATCTGGGCATGTCCGGCTCTTTCAGGATCATTCAAGACGAAGCTACGGATCAGCCGGGAGATTTTACCTATGAAAAATCTAAAGATAGCAAACATGATCACTTCGTTTTCTATCTGGACAAGAGCGGAGAGCGTGCCAGGGTAATATACAATGACCCAAGACGTTTTGGGTTTATGCTCCTCATCCCGCTCAATGAATTAGACGAACATGCATATTTTAAAGATCTAGGCCCTGAACCTACCGGCAATGGCGTGAGTGCAGAATATCTTGCACATAAGCTTGGATCCAAAAAGGCACCGATGAAATCAGTTCTGCTGGATCAACGCATCATTGCAGGCTTGGGCAATATTTATGTTTGCGAGGCGTTGTGGCGCGCCCGTATATCACCAGAACGAGCAGCATCGACGCTTGTGACAAAATCAGGCAAACCAACGGCAAAGCTGAGCGCGCTTACAACACATATTCACGATGTCATTGGTGATGCCATCCGCGCTGGCGGATCTACCTTAAACGATCATATCCAAATCGATGGCAAGATGGGTTATTTCCAACATCAATTTAACGCCTATGGTCAGGAAGGAGAGCACTGCCAGCATGAAAATTGTAACGGCGTTATTGCCAGGATCACTCAAAGTGGCAGGTCCAGCTTTTATTGCCCTAAGTGCCAGACATGATTCTTAAAAAAAATGCTTTTGCAGATTGACCTTTTTGCACTTAACCGCTATACGCCAGCGATGAATAGATGGGTTTGGACCATCAACTAATT
>JAHDFS010000152.1:3124-7360 GCA_020628035.1 Rhizobiaceae bacterium | reverse complement strand
CTTTTCCAGCTGGTCTTGGGCTCTTCGCCAGCTGCTAATAAAACAGGATAGGCGATGGAGGTAAGATGCGAATTGATGCGCTTTAGATCCCTTAACACATCCAAATGCAAGCTACTTGTTGTGAGTGTGTCTGTGTGACCAGAACCAAGGCGCTGGAAGTGTGTTTCAATCGAGTTCCGTTCCAATTCACTCACAACGGGTTTTGTCTGAATGAGTTGGCGAGCAAGATCTGCATCATCTGAAATAAACGTATTAATCGCCAGTTCAAAATTGTTCGAGATAGCTTCAAGCAACGCTTCAATTTCAGCCCAGCCTTCCTTTGAAAACTGAGAATGTTGCTTTATCTTCTTTGCCGCCAAACCCATGAGCCCAGTATCGATAATATCTCCGATATGCTCCATATTCGCCGTAAAGCTCAACACATCCATCGCGCGTTTTGTTTCATCTTCAGAAAGCTCACGCTGCAGAATTTGTGCGGTGTAAAGTTTTATCGCATCAAACAAACGATCAACATCATCATCCATCTCAGAGATGGCTTTGCGTTTATCGTCACTGTCAAATTTCAAAACAATATTGACCCCGCGCAGCATATCTTGCGTCGTATCCGCCATAAAGAGAGCTTCACGTTTTGCGCATGCTAAGGCTTCGGCTGTTGAACTTAGTAAATTCTCATCAAGATATTTCGGACCCAGCTGGGCGGCATCCACCTGATCGTCTGGCAGGATTTGATCAGCAAGTGCGAGAAAAATACGCGATGTCAAAAGACCAACAAGCGCAACTGATAAATTTAAGATTATATGAACACCAATCGGCATGAGATTAGTTGCAATATAAATACTCATCTGCGCGATTAATAACTCAACGCAGAAAAAGGTGATGGCCACGCCCACCATTCTAATCATCAAATTGGCGGTCACTGGAATTCGGGCATTTTTGGCGGATTGCCAATTAGCAATTACAGGCAATAAACCGCTACCAATATTTGCGCCAAGCACCAAATATATTCCAGCTTCAACGTTTAAAAAACCTGCCGCGACGAAACCAACTGTCAGCAAAACGATGGCAAGGCTGGAATGTGCCAAATATGTCATTATCAAACCAATAACGACTAGCAAGCCACCATGGGATGATAAGATATCTAAAATGGTGATAAACTCAGCATGTTCGGTCAATGCTTGTGCGCTTGATGCAATCAAAGACAGCGACAACAAAATTAGACCTAAGCCAGTAAAGGCACGAGATATGCCGCGTACTTTGCTACTCTGGCTGGATAAAAACCCAAATACCCCAATCATCAAAAATATCGGAACCAGTTCGGCGATCTTTTGAGACGCCACCAATACAGCCAAAGCTGTACCCACATCCGCACCAAGCATGATAAGGAAAGCCGTTGATGTTGCCATAACATTCTGCGCAGAAAATGAGGCGGCAATCATCGCCGTTGCTGTACTGCTTTGCAAAGCGATTGCGACAAGCAGACCTGATATAAAAGGCGCAACCAATTTACCTTCTGCGCGGCGCGCCCATCGTTTAAGCACAGGTCCATATGAACGCATAACGCCTGTGCGAACCATTCTAAGGCCCCATAACAGGAGTGCAACAGAACCGAGAATATTGATTAAAGTCACCAATGAAATATACCTTCATTCGAAGTTTTCAAAATTGATAAATGGGGTTTACCCAAATGCGACCTGATAGATTTATAGCGCCTTCACACACCCGTAAGAAGCGCCTTTGTTCGTGCTGGAAAGTCTGTGATGATGCCATCAACACCGAAGTCGATCATCCTGTATATGTCTGCTTCCTCATTGACGGTCCAAACATTTACAATCAAACCTGTTTGTTGAGCTAAAACGACATCTTCTTTTGCAATATCTTCAAAATATGGTGCCCATATCTGACCACCAAAACTCTTAATAATGCTTGGCATTGAAGTTTCAGCCCCTGACCAATGCGCACCCGCCATCCAGGGAGAATTTGGATAAATATTTGGCTGCATCGGTGGATTGGGCCGATCGTAATAGCTCAAAAAACCAAGCGTTATTTGATCATCAAGATTATGACATTCTCTCAAAACACGCCAATCAAAGGATGAAATAATGGATTGCTCTTTCACACCAAATTTATCGAGCCTTGTGACCACTGAATTTGCTAAGCTTTTAGGATCATCACCAAGATCAGATCGGTTGGCATAGGATTTGATTTCAATATTGACCACAAATTCCGGCTGATCGCTGAGCCATTCACAAAATGTGTCCAATTGTGGAACAGATACATTTCGAAGCACAGCCTGTTCAGGAAATCGTTTTTGATAATCGGTACCAGGCCTTAATTCACCCACATCAAATAGTTTTAAATCTGAATAGCGGCTCTCGATGATCTTTGGTCCTGTTTTACCCAGCCAATTGCCATGCTGATCTTTTGCCAGATTGAAAGAAATTTCAGGGTCATGATGTAATATAGTGATTGAATCTGCTGTATTTTGAACATCGATCTCAACAGCATAAATTCCATTTTCAACCAAATGCAAAATGCCAGGCATGGTGTTTTCCGGCAATTCACCGCGTGCACCCCGATGCCCATAAATTATGGGTTTTTTGTCGGCGTCTCGCAACTTTTGGCGGAGAAAATGGGAATGGATCATCCAATCCGCTTTCCTGTTTCTGGGTTAAACAAATGCATATTTTCAGGCGCAATTGACAAGCGTATTTCTTCCCCGGCTTGCGAAATTTTGTGAACCCCTGGCACACTTGCTGTAAATGCCTCATCCCCAAGCTTACCATGCAACAAAGTATTGGCACCAAGCGGCTCAGACTGGAACACTTTGACGGTAAGCGGACCGTTGGGATCCATCACGACATGCTCGGGCCGCATCCCAACAGACACAGCGCCATCGGGTGCATTGACCAATCCAAGATCTGCATCGCCAACGGACAATTTGCCAGAACTTGCATTGCCAGCAACAATGTTCATAGCCGGACTGCCAATGAATTGCGCCGTAAACAATGTCTGCGGATTTTCATAAACATCCAGCGGTGAACCCACTTGCTCTGCAATACCAGCATTCATCACAATCATGCGGTCAGCCATCGTCATAGCTTCGACTTGATCGTGCGTGACATATAACGACGTGATGCCAAGATTAGATTGCAGTTGCTTGATCTCCAGACGCATTTGCACACGCAGTTTTGCATCTAGGTTGGACAACGGTTCATCGAACAAAAATACTGCCGGTTCGCGCACAATCGCACGTCCCATCGCAACACGCTGACGTTGACCGCCGGAAAGCTCTTTTGGTTTGCGATCCAAATAAGGTTCAAGCTGCAGGAGTTTTGCAGCTTCCTGAACTTTCTTTTCGATCTCATCAGCAGGAACTTTTGCGATTTTCAGGCTATAGGCCATATTTTTGCGGACGGACATATGCGGATAAAGCGCGTAGTTTTGAAACACCATAGCGATATCTCGATCCATCGGCTCTTTTTCATTGACCCTTGCGCCATCAATCTGAATTTCGCCTTCGCTGATGGTTTCAAGACCAGCAACCATACGCAATAATGTGGATTTACCGCAGCCAGAGGGACCGACGATGACGATAAATTCGCCATCTTGGATATCAACGCTTACACCATGGATAACTTCCGTTTTACCATAGCGTTTTTTAATATCTTTTAGACTTACATTCGCCATTTATTTCTCACTATCTACTAGTCCGCTGATAAATAGTTTCTGCATGGAAACCACAACGATTACTGGCGGGATCATTGCCAAAATGGACGTTGCCATGATCACTGGCCAATCAGCTGTATCATCCCCAGATGGGAACATTTGTTTGATGCCCATAACGATTGTGTTCATGTCTGGTTCTGTTGTGATCAGCAAAGGCCACAAATATTGGTTCCAGCCATAAATGAACAAAATCACAAAAAGCGCGGCAATATTGGTGCGGCTCATGGGTATGATGATGTCGATGAAAAACCGCATAGGGCGCGCGCCATCCACACGGGCAGCTTCGGCCAATTCATCCGGAATTGTCATGAAGAATTGTCGGAATAGGAATGTCGCAGTTGCCGATGCAATCAGCGGGAAGATCAATCCCGAATAGCTATTGAGCATGCCAAAGCCAGCCACCACTTCATAAGTCGGCACAATGCGAACCTCAACGGGCAGCATCAACGTAATAAATATCATCCAGAAAAATGTCGTCCGACCGGGAAATTTAAAATAGACGATCGCAAA
>JAHDFS010000152.1:0-3024 GCA_020628035.1 Rhizobiaceae bacterium | reverse complement strand
TAATGCACCTTCTTCTCAACAAATTTGAACTGCATGACGGTTAAAGCGCCAACGACAATCAATAAAATGACCGACTGCGCAGCTGACGAGCCAAGGTCCTGACCGACAAAGCCATCGGAAAATACTTTGTAAACAAGAATGGTTGTTGATTGCTGCGGACCACCGGATGTGATTGTGTGAATGACACCAAAAGTCTCGAAGAATGCGTAAACAATGTTCACCACAAGCAAGAAGAATGTTGTGGGTGATAAGAGCGGCAGCACAATGGTGAAAAAGCGACGCCAGAATCTTGCACCATCAATAGCCGCAGCTTCAATCACCGAGCGCGGCACAGCTTGCAATGCTGCAAAGAAAAATAAGAAATTATAGCTGATCCGTCCCCAAGCGGATGCCACAACAACCAGCCCCATGGCTTCTTCGCCATTGAGAACATGGTTCCAATCATAGCCCAACTGACCTAGATACCAGGATACAATACCCACGCGTGTGTTGAACATGAAGAGCCACAACACCCCTGCAATTGCAGGCGCGACGGCATAAGGCCAAATAAGAAGCGTTCTGTAAGTTGTTGCGCCTTTTATCAGCCGATCGGCGAGCACAGCTAAAAACAGTGCGGGAACCATGGAGACAATTGTCACCAAAGTAGAGAAAAGCGCGGTCGTACCAAACGACGCGAGATAGAACTTATCTGACAATAAGAATTCAAAATTACCCAGCCCAACAAATTGCGATGACAATCCGAAAGGATCGGGGATGAACATGGATTGCCAAATGGCTTGCCCGGCAGGGTAGAAGAAGAAGATTCCAGAAATCAAAATCTGAGGAAACACCAGGCACAGAGGCAGAATCCAACCGTTAAAACGAACGCGTTTTTCCATAAGCTTTATCCTGATAATTGAAGCTGCCGAGGGAGAGAGACCAACTCGGCAACTTCATTTTTAAGGAGTATTAGCGGTTCGCTTGCTCAAAGCGACGAAGCAATGGATTGCCACGCTCAACCGCACTATCCAAAGCTTCTTGAGCTGTCTTATCACCAGACCAGACAGCCTCAAGCTCTTCGTCAATGATACCGCGGATCTGATCAAATGAACCCAGACGCAGACCTTTAGAGTTTGCAGTTGGTTCTTTTGCTGTCATTTGGATCACAGCAATGTCAGTTCCAGGATTGTCATTGTAGAAACCGTCAGCTTTGGTTTTATCGCCGGCTGCAGATGTAATCGGAAGATAACCTGTATCCTGGTGCCATTTTGCCTGAATATCTGTTGAAGACAGGAAGTTTAGGAATGCAGCTGTTGCTTTATATTCATCTGCATCGTGCCCTTCCATAACCCACAAGGATGCACCGCCAATGATGGTATTTTGTGGCGCGCCTGCAGCTTCTGACCAATAAGGTAGAGGACGTACTTCAAACTCAAATTGTGCTTCACTTTTGATCCCAGCATAGCCAGCTGAACTTTCTGTAAAGAGAGCACATTCACCTGCGCGGAAGTTTGCGCCACCTTCATTGCGACGACCTGCATAAAAGAACTTACCTTCTTTTGCCCAATCACCCATGGCTTGAATATGCTTAACCTGCAATGGGCTGTTAAATGTAAGCTCTGTGTCTAGCGCAGCAAAACCATTGTCTTTAGAAGCAAATGGTGTGTTGTGATAGGCAGAGAAGTTTTCCAAATGGATCCAGCTTTGCCAAGCCGTTGTCAGCGGACATTCGCTACCAGATGCTTTTAGCGTATCAAGAACTTCACCGACTTTTTCCCAAGTGGAAAGATCAACATCAGCAGCAATCCCTGCTTCTTTAAGTGCATCTTTATTCACCCAAAGAACTGGTGTTGATGAGTTAAATGGCAGTGACAACATCTGACCATCTGTAGACGTATAATAACCCTTCACAGATCCGATAAAAGCATTTTGGTCAAATGAAGCACCTGCTTCGCTCATGACCTCGTAAACCGGCTTGATCGCACCTTTTGCGCTCATCATTGTGGCTGTACCCACTTCAAACACCATGAGGATGTTTGGTTGCTCGCCAGCACGGAAAGCAGCGATGCCAGCATTTAGTGTTTCAGAGTAGTTACCCTTGTGAGATGCCACGACTTTATAGTCACTTTGGCTTGCATTGAATGTCTCAACTTGCTCGGCAACCAACTCACCAAGACGGCCAGTAAACGCGTGCCAGAATTGAATTTCTGTCTGCGCCATAGCCAATGTCGGCGTGAGCGCTGTTGAACAAAGAGCAACTGCTCCAAGTACTAGATTCTTCATAATTATCCTCCCAGATAAGCCATTGTTTCGAGTTTAAACGCTACATAGCGGTATCAAGGATCGACCATAATGCAGAAAATTTTATAATTCAAGAGTGTTTTTATTGCCTATTATATAACATGATGTTATAAAACAACATGATTTAACGGGGGAGCAGACTTTGGAAGGTCCAATAAGAATAAGACAATTGGAGGCGTTAAACGCGCTTGCAGATCATGGCAGCATGACCAAAGCAGCTGAATCGCTAAAGATATCTCAACCCGCGGTGAGCCGATTATTGGCCGACTTAACAAAGGATCTTGGATTCAAATTATTTCACCGCAAAGACGGTCGTATTCACTTAACGCAAGAGGCAAGATTTCTATTGCCAGACATTAGGCGCGTGCTTGAATCCATGTCCTTCATCACCGAAGCAGGTCGAAACCTTTCCAATCAAAAAGCAGGTCATATTCGCGTTGCGTGCCTTCCAGGTTTTGCCACGAGCCACCTGCCTGCAATCATCGCAAAATTCATGGCAGATCGCCCCGGTGTCACAATCACAGTTGAACCTGACCGTCCCGAGCGGATTTTAGAATGGATTGTGGGCGAACAATTTGACTGCGGCATCACAGATGGTTTTGATGGCCATCCAGCAATTGAACATGAAACGGTCCCAATTCGCTCAGTTTGTATTTTCAAAAAAGGTCATTCGATCGGCAAACTTGATGTGATCACGCCCGCAGATTTGAAAGATTATCCCATCATCCACACACGACGGGACAG
>JAHDFS010000015.1:3926-39425 GCA_020628035.1 Rhizobiaceae bacterium | reverse complement strand
AGCAATAATTTTTGCATTCTTTCCTCCAATCAATATGAGTCAGCCCAAACTGACCCCTATATTGAAACGCAGATTGCCTCATTTATGTCAACTAATTTTTTAGTAGATAAAATTAAAATCACAATTTCCAGACACTAACATGTTGTTTTTAAGATAAAATTTTATTCGAAAAATTGTTACATAGTGTAATTTTTCATCTCTTAAAAATTTTCATAACTGATCAAAGAAGAAAAGATCAGAAGGAATTTATTACGAGATGTTTCGGTCCACAAAATCGCGCATATGCAGCTTATTGCTGATGAAATAGGACTAATTTAACGCATAAAGCGCAATGCTTGGTCCCTTTAATCCTCAATGTAAAGTGAGATTATTGCGTGCGTTGACCAGATAGATTGTCGATAATCGGGCAGTCAGGCTTATCATCGCCATGACAGTTTTTCACCAAAGTCTTGAGCGTGTTTTTAAGCGCCTGAAGCTCATCAATTTTTCGGTCAATCTCGGCCAATTTATCTTTTGCAATGGCTTTTACATCTCGGCTTGAGCGGTGGTCATCTTCATAAAGAGATAGTAATAGCCGGCACTCATCAATGCTAAATCCAAGCCCACGTGCGCGCTGTAGAAAGATCAAGCAATGAATATCCGCATCTGAATAATCCCGATATCCATTTTCAAGGCGGTCGGGTTTAACCAGTGCGATATCTTCGTAATAGCGGATCGTTTTGACCGATAAATCAGAAAGTTTTGCCGCCTCTCCAATATTCATTTTTCGTCTTGATCCTCATCGCACCTATACATCATTTCTAACAGCGCGATTTCTTTTTGAGAAAATCCAATGGACTTGGCTTTTGAAAACATAGCTTCGCGGCACGAGAGTTTTTCATCTCGAGTTGCCTCTTTGCCAAGTTTCATATCGTCAGTCATTTTCTTTGTCATTTCATCATTACATAAAGTGATCATTCCCTTTAGGGTCAAGTATTATGGTTTATTTTTCAATCAACGCTTTATCAAGATTAAGTGATCTTAGGCGCAAAGCATTGGAAATAACCGATACCGATGACAAGCTCATTGCTGCTGCCGCAATCATCGGTGAGAGTAACATTCCGGTGATTGGATATAAAATCCCGGCGGCTATTGGCACGCCAAGACTGTTATACGCGAAGGCGAAAAACAAATTTTGCTTGATGTTTTTGATCGTTGATTGCGATAAGATACGCGCTTGAGCAACACCCATAAGATCCCCATAAAGCAGAGTGATCGATGCGCTTTCAACCGCAACATCAGCTCCGGTTCCCATGGCGATCCCAACCTCAGAGGCCGCAAGTGCCGGTGCGTCATTAATCCCATCCCCAGCCATTGCAACTTTAAAACCCTTGGCATGAAGCTCATCCACCAAAGCTTTTTTATCCTCCGGTAATATTTCTGCGCGAATATCTGAAATGCCAAGTTTTGTGGCGACAGATTCCGCCGTCACCGCGTTATCACCCGTCGCCATAATGACATTTATGCCAAGACTTTGAATACGCGAAACGGCGTCAAACGCGTTTGATTTAATCGGATCTGCAACCGAGATCAGGCCGGCAAGTTCGGACCCAACAGCGATAAACATCACAGTATTCCCGCCTTCGCGCAGTTTATTGGCCTGATCTGAGACATGCGCTACATCGATCGCATGGGCTTGCATCATAGCCATATTACCAATTGCTACGTCTTCGCCATCAATTTGCGCTTTCACACCTTTTCCTGTGACAGAAGAAAATCCATCAATCTGTGCAGGTTTTATACTGCGGTCTTGCGCTGCGCTCACAATCGCTTCTGCCAAAGGATGCTCGGACGCATATTCTAATCCGGCGGCAAATTCCAAAATTTTACCTTCATCAACCTTCTCACTTAGAACAACAATCTGATTTAGCTCTGGTTTGCCGAGTGTAAGTGTACCGGTTTTATCCACCACCAACACATCAACTTTCGCTAACCGTTCCAGCGCTTCTGCATCCTTGATCAAAATGCCAGCCTGGGCGCCACGCCCCGTTGCCGTCATTATCGACATGGGCGTTGCAAGTCCCAATGCGCAGGGACATGCAATGATCAAAACTGACACGGCCGAAACGATGGCAAAAACAAAGGATGGTTCTGGACCAACAAAAAGCCAGATCAAGGACGCAATAATGGCAACCAAAACAACCGTCGGCACAAAATAAGAGGCGACCTTATCGGCAAGGCCCTGAATGGGCGCGCGAGATCGTTGCGCAGATGAAACCATGGATACGATTTTTGCCAGGATCGTTTCATCACCCACCTTCATGGCTTTTATGATCAGCATCCCGTTTTTATTCAGCGTACCGCCGGTAACCAATTCACCTATGGTTTTTTCAACCGGTATGGCCTCACCCGTCATCATGCTTTCGTCAACAGACGATTGGCCATCTGTAATGATGCCATCAACAGGAATGGCTTCCCCGGGACGGACGCGAAGCACGTCACCTTCGATTATATTCTCAAGCGGTGCATCATATTCTTCACCGTTTTCTAACACGCGACGCGCGGTTTTTGGAGATAAGTCAAGAAGCGCTTTAATCGCATCACCCGTGCGTTCACGCGCGCGCAATTCCAAAACCTGCCCAACAAAAACAAGTGCGATTATGACGACGGACGCTTCAAAATAGACAGGTAAATGACCGCCCGCCATTTGCAATGCATCAGGGAAAAGCCCAGGAAAAAACGTCGCGATAGTGGAATATAAATAAGCCGCGCCAACCCCAATCATAATCAATGTCCACATGTTTAAATTCCATGTTTTGATCGAAGTTAAACCGCGCGCGAAAAATGGAAATGCAGCCCATAAGACAATCGGCGTTGCCAGCAGAAATTCCAAATAGACAGAATTTTGCTCACCCAAAAACTCGCGAACAGGCAAACCAACCATCGGTCCCATAGTGAGGATCATGATTGGGATCGCAGCAAAAAGGCTCACCCATAAACGCCGCGTGAAATCAATCAGCTCATGATTAGGACCATCGGCAATACCATCCGCCGGTTCGAGCGCCATGCCACAAATCGGACAGGTCCCCGGACCCTCTTGCACAATTTCAGGATCCATCGGGCATGTATAGATCGCGCTTTTGGGTGCAGATAGAGATTGTTTGGCTTTGTTGCCAGAGAGGTAAAAATATGGATCAGCCTCAAATTTGTCATGACATTTTGGATTGCAAAAATGAAATTCATGACCATCATATTTAATTGACGGCTTGTTATGTCCAAGCTTAACCGTCATCCCACAAACAGGGTCTTTCACCGCGCCATCAACCGCAATTGTTGCAGATTTAAAAAGATCGTCTACGGCAATTGATGATGCACTTTCATTGTGATGGTCACAGGTCTTTTCTTCGTTTTTGTGGTTATCGGTCATTTTATGCTTCCAGTTTCTGACCTTGGTATAAGGGTTACAGTGACTGGAAGGTCAAGCAATTTATGTGAATATCTAATCCAGCAGAATATTAAACCGTTCTCGGATTTTCTGATCTGCGCTGAAAGATAGATAATCGGGAAAATGACTATCTAAAATTGCTTGAGCTTTTTCTTTCGCAGCGGACCACGCATCAATTTTGCCATTATCGGCCCAGGTGCGCGGGTCATTACGATCAGCAATCTTGGGATAGTAATAATCGCGTTGCATGGCATCCATAGTGTGAGAACCACCCAGAAAATGCCCCTCGCCATAAACCGCTTCTTTAATAGCTTCAAAACCCAGCGTTTCTTCGTTGACTTCAATGCCACGTATCGTGCGATGAACATGGCTGAGCATTTCATTGTCGAGCACAAATGCCTCAAATGATGCACCTAGTAAACTCGCCATCATGCCTGAACTTTCATAAACCATATTGGCGCCGGACAAGCCGGCGGCTAACGCGCTCAATGCCTTTTCTGCCCCCATTTGAGCGTCAACTGATTTCGCATCACTCATTGAGGATGCAACACCGGATGGCAAACCTAAATGATTGGAAATTTGTGCAGCAGCAGCGTTTAAAACGGAGATCTCGCCACCGCCGCCACAAAAAGCACCAGTGCGCAAATCAATCACCAAAGGCCAGTTTGAAAAAATCATCGGATAGCCAGGTTCAAGAAGGTTCACCAGCGCCAAACCGGCGAGCGTTTCTGCGGTAGTTTGCGCAAGCATCCCCGCAAGCGTCGCCGGCGCTGTCGCACCCGATTGTGCCGCAATGATCGAATTAATCGGTACACCGCGTTTTATGCAGGCGATTGTCACATCAACAGCATCTTCACCATAACGCAAAGGCGAGATCACTGGCGAGATATGCGCCTTGCAAAATGGTCGCTTGGCAAAAGCGCCTTCGCCGCCCATGGCGATATCAAACATATCAATGATTGGATCAACACTGTTTGCAAGCGTAAAGCTGGTTCCAACAGGCTTGGTTGTTCCACGCAGTAACGCATAGGCGGTGTTGATATCAAGATCGAAATTATCCGGAACATCCGTTGCCACGCAACAGCGCGTAAACCAGCTGACATTTTCGAGCGTATCGATCAGCCGCGTAAAATCATAAAGATCTTTCAGCGTCGACGGCCTATAGATCCCTTCGTTCAGATCAAGTGTTTGAACAGCTGCACCACCGGTGCCAAAATAAACTTTATCACCACCAACTTCAAAATCATGTTTCGGATCCCGGCCATAATAAATGAAGCTTTTAGCCGCACCGTCAACGATATCTTCCATCATAGTTCGCGGGAAACACAAGCGCCCACGATCATTAAGATTTGCACCTTTTGAAAGCGCCAGCTCCTCGATCACTTGCGGAACTTCAGCCATGCCAATTTCGGCTAGAATTTTATAAGCCGTGTTGAGGGTTTTTATAAGTTGTTGCTCGTTGAGCGGTCGATATTGCCCACCAATTTGACCCGGCGCACTGGGATCAAATTCTGATTGCGGCGCTTGCCGCGCTGCTACGCGACTTGCACGACCTCCTGCACGTTTAAGCTTGCGTTCAACCATCACAACTCCTTGGTCAAAACTATTGCGCTTGCGCTTTGTTTCGACAAGCGCAATAAATGTGATTAAGAAAATTCGATTTTTAGATTTGAGAAAACCGATGCAACAAAATGAAAAGTCACGATTATCGTTCAGAGCCGTTGAAGTCTTCGTTGCAGCGATCGAAGAACAATCGATCTCAAAGGCAGCAAAACGATTGGGCTCAAGTCCATCATCGGTCTCATTACAACTTTCAAATTTAGAGCAGATCCTCGATGCCCGGCTGATTGAACGTTCTGCCAGACGGTTTCAATTAACCGCTGCTGGTGAAATTTTTGCACCCCGCGCACGCGCCATTTTGGACGAAGTCACAGTTGCAAAAGTCGAACTTTCCAGCGCCAAACATGCGCCCAAAATGGATATTCGCATTGGCGCCATAGAAGACTTCGACAATGAAATCTTGCCATCTTTACTCGCCAAACTGCGCAAGACCTATCCGCAATCCAATTTCTATATCAATAGCGGCGCAAGCCATGAAAGCCATGCGACTTTATCAAGCCGAGGCGCTGATATTATCATCGCGGCAGACAAAACAAGTGACATTGACTGGGTCGAAGCTCATGCCATCATGCATGATCCGTTTATTCTCATCACCGCATCGGAAAAGCTTGCCAACGCCCCCATTGAAGAGCTCATGCAACATCCTTTCATTCGCTATTCGCAAGAGCAATTGATCGGACGCCAGATTGAAGCTCAGCTAAGACGCACAAAAACTGTCCCGAAATTTAACTTTGAATGCTCCACAAATCACGCGTTGCTTTCACTCATCAAACAATTTGATGGTTGGGCGATCACAACCGCCATGGCCTATCTTGGTTCGTTCAAGCAGAGCCATCCGTTAGATAATTGCTTTATCGCGTCACCCCTGCCCATTCCAAATTTTGCGCGCACCATATCCGTTTATGCAAGACGCGATACACTTGGCGAAATACCACTCGCCTTTACCAACCATCTAAAAGCAACATTATCCGATATTATGCTGGAACGTGTGGCAAAAGAATTGTCCTTTGCCGAAGGCGCGGTCCGCATTTTATAATTCTAAATTCTTAAATCTTAATTTTAGTTATTCCAAACCAAGCGCAATCTAATTGACCTTATAAGCCTGCCTCTCCAATAGTTGAGCCTCAAGCTTTGGAGAGTCTTATGAAGCAGCAAACACAAGTGGTCGTTATTGGCGGCGGCATCGCCGGATGTTCAACTCTTTATCATTTAACGCAGGAAGGCATTACCGATTGCGTGATGATTGAGCGTGATGAATTAACCTCAGGTACGACGTGGCATTCCGCAGCACAAGTGACCAATTTTGGCGCCAACCAAACCATGATTGGCCTAAAGACCCACTCCATCAACCTCTATAAAGAAATGGCGGATGACCCAGATTATCCGATCAATTATCACCATGGGACAGGTGGATTACGACTAGCTTCAACACAAGATCATATGGATGGCTATGCGCATTTTTTATCTGTTGCAAAAGGCATGGATGTCGATTGGGAAATTCTTGATCCCGAAGAATGTAAAAAACGTCACCCACTCATTACAACCGACAATCTTTTGGGCGCCTTATGGGATCCGCTCGATGGCGATATCGATCCGGCGCAATTATGTCAGGCGCTGGCGAGACGCGCACGCAATGCAGGCGCTGAAATTTATCGATTTAACCCCGTTGAAGACCTCACACAAAAGGACGATGGGACTTGGATTGTACATACCAAAGACGGCGATATTTCCTGCGAGATGATCGTTAATGCCGGCGGTTATCGCTGCAATGAAATCGGCAAGATGATGGGCGTTGAGCACCCTGTTGCATCGATGGAGCATCAATATATGCTCACCGAAGACATTCCTGAAATTGTTGCATTGGGAGATGATTTTCGCACGCCACTTATACGATGCCCGACAGATGATTTTTATCAGCGCGCAGAAAAGAAAGGGCTTTTGATTGGCTTTTACGAACAAGACTGCCGGACCTGGGGCTTGGATGGCATTGATCCCAATTTCACCATGGCTTTATGCCCAGATGATCTTGATCGCGTGGTTGATGTGATGGAAGGCGCCTTTGCACGATTGCCTTGTTTACAAACCGCAGGCATTAAATCCATCGTCAATGGACCCATTACCTATACACCAGATGGTCTGCCACTTGTGGGCAAAATCCCTGGCAAACGAAATGCCTATTGCATAACGGGTCTGAGAGCTGGTCTTGGCGAAGGTGGCGGTCATGGTTGGCTGCTTGCGCAGATCATCGCCCATGGTGAAGCATGTTATGACACATGGTGCCTCGATCCACGCCGTTTCACCCGCTACGCCAATGAAGAATATACAGCGCTCAAAGCCATTGAAGATTATCAAAACGAATTTCGTTTTCACATGCCGCACGAGCACCGCCCGGCTGGTCGCCCGATCAAAACCACACCGCTTACGCCAAAGCTTGCTGACATGGGCGCTGAATTTGGCACCGTTAACGGCTGGGAACGTGCGCTCTTTTTCAAGCCGGAGCCTGACTTTGTCGAAAAGCATTCGTTCAAATTCACCAATAGCTTTGACATTGTGCGCAACGAAGTTGAAAACCTGCAAGACAATGTCGGTATTATGGAAGTGTCTGGATTTAACCGATACGAAATTTCTGGCAAAAATGCGCATGATTGGCTCGATAATATTATGTGTAGCCGTGTGCCGCGTAAAACAGGTAGAGTGGGTCTCACTTATTTCCTTAATCATGATGGCAATGTCAAAGGTGAAGCAACGCTTGCTAATATTTCCGATGATATAATCTGGTATGGCTCGGCTGCAGCTTCGGAAAATCATGATTGGGATTGGCTGCAAGAGCATCTACCAAAAGACAGCGATATCACAATCAAGAGCCTTACCAATAGCCATGATATTCTCGTTATCGCCGGACCGAAATCGCGCAGTGTTTTGCAAAAAGCTGCCCCGCGTACCGACTGGTCAAAAGATGCGTTTAAATGGCTGACATGCAAGAAAGTTCATATCGGACATGTCGAAGCCATCGCAATGGCTGTTTCCTTTTCGGGCGAACTTGCGTGGGAATTACACATTGCAAACGAACATTTAGCTTATGCGTTTGATCTCCTGCAAAAAGCGGGAGAGGAATTTAACATGAAGCCATTTGGCCTTTATGCGACAGAAAGCATGCGTCTTGAAAAAGGCTATCGCCACTGGAAAGCCGACCTGATCACAGAGTTTGACCCGATGGAAAGCGACCTTGCCAGATTTGTAAAAATGGACAAGGAATTCATTGGCAAAGAGGGGCTTGAAAAGAACATGAAACAAGGCCCACGCCGTGAATTCGTCTCGCTCACAATCGATGATTATGAAGCACCGGCGCAGCCTGGCGATTCGATTTTGTGCAACGAGAAAGTCGTGGGCACAATCACCTCAGCAGCTTGGGGATATCGCACGGGGGAAAATATAGCCCTTGGCTTTATCGATCCAGAACACAACAGGTTCAACGCCGAGCTCGTAGTCCAACATATCGATAAATTTTCACCTGCAAAAATATCAGAAATGTGTCGCTATGATCCTCAAAATGAAAAGGTCAGGAATTAATCCTGACCTTCGCTTTCACATGATATTTAGTGGTTGATTGGCAGGGTGACTTTGATCACAAAGCCCTTGCCATCTAAAACTTCAATCGTACCCTTATGTGCATCAATGATCTGCTTCACCAACGATAAACCCAAACCATAGCCTTCGACATTCTGCCGGTCGGCACCGCGATAAAAACGCTCGAATATCTTCTGCTTATCAGCTTCAGAGATACCATTGCCGTGATCGGTTACTGTGACGAAGACATGATCATCTGATTGACCAAGTTCGACAATCACAGGTGGCTTGCCATGTTTAAATGCATTGCCGATGAGATTGCGCACAACACGCTTGAGCAGCCCGGCATTGCCATCAATCATTGGAGCGGAACCGTTAAATTCGATGTCTGGGAAACGTTCGCACTCTTCGTCAATAATTTGCTCAAGATCGACAGCTTCCGTCACAAGGCGAGAATTAGCGCTATCCAGTCGGCTCATCAATAAGATCTCTTCGATCAGACCATCTAACTCTTCAATGTCGGAACGCAAGGCATCAAGGCGTTTCTGCTCATGGCCGGATTGATACATTTCAAGTCCCAAACGAATACGCGATAATGGCGTGCGCAATTCATGCGACGCATTAGCAAGAAGCGTTTTATGAGAGGCGACAAGGTTTTCGATCTGCGCCGTTGCGTGATTAAAGCTCTCTGCAAGGCTGGCAATCTCGTCTTTGCCTTCAACTTCAACCCGGGTTTTCAAATCCCCCATACCAACTTGCTCAACGCCCATTTTCAAGTTTTCAAGACGGCGCGTTAAGCGTCGCACCAAGGGATAAGATGCAACACCAATTGCCAGCGCAATCGAACCCAGCACCAAGAGCAATTTGACAAATCCACCATCGGTCTGACGATCATTATAGCGCCCGGTGAACAACCAACGCCCATCGGGGAGCTGAGCGAGAAATCCCTGATTGTCACCCTGATGATGCATGCCTTGTTTATCTTCCTCATCAAAGGGGAATTCAAACACTTCACCAATGGATGTGATCAACTGCCCATCTTGATCAAAAAGACTGACATTAACATCGATATCTTTAAACAGCTCTTTTAGAGCTTCGTTTTGATCGACAACTGGCTGATCAGCATGGGGTAAAATATTAATCGCCAATTGGCCAGCCGCACGCTTGAATTCAAAATCAGCGTCATCACGATTACCAAGCCAAAAGAACACGGATGTCAGCAAGACGACAAGGATCAAGCTAAAAATGATCGTCACATAAATCTGAAGATGAAGGCGGCGTCTGATCATGATCTAATCCTGCTTCAGCGCAAACACATAGCCTGCGCCACGTATCGTCAAAATACGTTTGGGATGTTTAGGATCATCTTCAATCTGATTGCGAATGCGCGAGATATGCACATCAATCGAGCGATCAAAGGCATCAAATTCTTGCCCCTTCAAACGATCAATCAACGTATCACGCGATAAAACTCGACCGGCGGATTCCGCCAATGTATGCAAAAGCGTAAATTGATGAGAGGTCAATTCGCATGGCTTTTGATCCAACGAGCAAATCATCGCATCCGGATCGATTTCAAGGCGTCCAAACTGAAGTGTCTTGCTGGCGGCTGTTTTGGTTTGACCACGACGGGTGACGGCTTTAATGCGTGCAAGTAGCTCGCGCGGTTCAAAGGGTTTACCCATATAATCATCCGCACCCAGCTCTAAGCCCACCACGCGATCCATCGGATCACCCTTAGCCGTCAACATAATGATCGGCACATCTGAGCGCGCTTTTATCACCCGGCAGATATCCAAACCATCCATATCTGGCAGCATGAGATCTAAAATAATTGCATCAAAATTTTCATCATCTTCAAGCGCAATGCCTGTTGCACCATTTGGTGCAATCTTCACATCAAAGCTATTGCTTTGCAGGTAATCACTGACCATATCAGCCAGGCGATTATCATCTTCGATGAGGAGAATAGATTGCGACATTTCAAGCCTTTGATTTTGATTTATATTCATCTGCGACTGTTACATAAAACGACCAGCCAACGGAACCCTTTGCGATGATATTTCGCTTTCAGAGTGCCCGTTGGATAGTCTTGGGAGAGAGATAAATGATCTATTTTAATTCAACAATAACCTAGTCGGCAAAGCGCTTTTGCATACGCTCAACACGCTCGGCCAATCCTTGGCGTTGCTCGACGGTCAAGATTTCAGAAACGTCAGAAACAGCGTCCAACATTGTTTTACTGATTGTGTCGGCTGCAGCTACGCGTTCCGCTCGAAGTGCTTCAATCGCTGCACGATCGACATTGTCAGATGTCAGCAAATTCACAAGCTCAAAACCAGCTGCTCTAAATTCGTCGCGCAATGGCTGCATCTCTTTAGCTGTCGCAAGAGCGATTTCAATGATTTGCTTTTCCTGGGCTTCTGTTGCGTCAATTTCAACTGACATATGGCGGGCGATTTTTGTCACACGCTTTTCAAGCTCAGCTTCGCTCATTTGCGAAAAGCCTGATCGTTTGCCACCCCAACCTGCTTTATAAACATCATTGCTATCCATGTCTGTGATGGCAATTTTCGCATGCTGTGCAACATTGCTATTGGCAATCGCAGGGACAGCAACCGCTGATCCTAAAATCGCAACCGCGCCAACGCTGAGTGCGATAATCTTACCGCGTGTCATTTCAAATGCGCTCTTTTGTGTTTCATTTTCCTTCGTCATAATAAGCTCCTTTTTAAATTTCATTTACGAGATTTGGAGAGCTCATTTTCCTGTTTACCGCTGCTCCGTGGTCTCAACATGATGAGAATTTAGCAAGGCATTGTTTCTGACGTTTGTCGTTTATGTAAAGAATTGTAAAGGTTGTTTTTCATATAAAAAACAATATGTTAAATCCTTTTTGATTTTCTGAGAATGACATATGTAACGGGAAGAGCAATCAAATTACCCAAGATAAAACACCCAATTAAGTGCGGCCAAGAGAAGATGTTGGCAATAATTATAACAATCAAGCCAATCCAGGTGACCACAGTTGCGACCAGCATATGCGTTATCAAATAAAGTGTCATTGCGCGTTCCATCATCAATAGTGCCAGCAAATCCTAACAGAAACATTCGACCGCAACATTGAGCTATATCAAATACACTTTCAGCGCCGAGCTCTATGATGATTAAAGATCGACAGAGATTGCCGATCTGAGAATTCATAGTCACGCTAGTTGAAGGACATTCATCATGGTCGATATTTCACACTTTAAGTCACGCCTTACCAAACGTCGCGGCGAGCTTGCCAAGATGATCGCAACATATGAACAACGTTTGGACGATCCAAAACCTAATGACAGTGAAGATCGCGCCACGGCAAGCGAGGGTGATGAAGTAATGGAAGCGCAAGTCGAGGCAGAATACGCAGAAATTAAAGCCATTGATGCCGCACTAAGCCGCATTGATAATGATGTTTATGGCATCTGCCTGTCTTGCGAAGGACCAATCTCAGATGAACGCTTGGAAGCCGTATTGCATGCAACCTTATGCCGGCGCTGCATGGAAACAGCATAACATTAGCTAAAGTCGATAAGCTTCTTTTGCCAATCGATAGGTCAGATCATGCGCAAGCTCAAAGGCGTCTGATTTGCGAAGGCGCCCAGTTAACACAAGTTCAGCGAGATAAGCACAATCAGACCGCCGTGCCACATCGTGGCGCGCGGGAATCGAACAAAATGCCCGCGTGTCATCATTAAACCCAACCGTATTATAAAAGCCGCAGGTTTCAGTTACAGCTTCGCGATAGCGCTTCATGCCCTCATAGCTATCAAAGAACCACCATGCAGGACCAAGTTTAAGAGCAGGATATGCACCTGCAAGCGGCGCTAATTCGCGACTGTAAACTGTCTCATCAAGCGTAAAGATAATGATCGTCAGATCAGGCTCCATGCCAACGGCATCAAGCATAGGTTTAAGCGCTGTGACATAGTTTGTTGAAGTAGGGATATCAAAACCTTTATCGCGGCCATGTGTTTGGAAAACTGTTTTGGAATGATTGCGATAAGAGCCAGCATGAATTTGCATCACCAATCCATCTTCCAAACTCATTCGCGCCATTTCCGTTAGCATATGGCCTCTAAACTGATCAGCTTCCTCTGCGCTAAACGCACCCGACATGACTTTATCAAACAGCGCTTCAATCTCAGCCAATGGCAGATCTTCAGTTCTCGCAGTTGCATGACCATGATCTGTTGCTGTTGCCCCGGTTTCTTTAAAGAAAGCACGTCTTAATTGATGCGCTTTTAAATAACCTTGCCAGCTTGTTGCATCTTGGCCTGTGAGTTGACCCAATTGGCGTACATTATCTGCAAAGCCCTCAAATTCAGGATCCACCGTTGCATCCGGTCGATAGGTGGTGATCACCCTTCCATTCCAATCACTGTCATTGATCTGTTGATGCCATTTTAAATCATCCAAGGCTGATTCGGTTGTGGCAATCGCTTCAATGCCAAACCGCTCAAATAATTGTCTTGGGCGATAAGCATCATCCTTTAGCTTCGCATCAATGTGATCATAATATTGATCGGCAGTCTCTTCTGACAAGACTTCATCAATCCCGAAAACATGCTCAAACGAATGATCGAGCCACATTTGCGATGGCGTACCGCGAAACAGATGGTAGTTTTTAGCAAAAAGCCGCCAGATATCGCGCGGATCTTTGTTTTCCGATGAACCATCTGCATATGGCACACCAAGATCAGGTAATTTCACACCCTGCGACACCAGCATGCGAAACACATAATGATCAGGCACGACAAAGAGCTGGGCTGGATCAATAAAGTGTTCATTCAGCGCAAACCAACTGGGATCGGTGTGCCCATGCGGACTGATAATAGGTAGATCACTCATCGTCTCATAAAGTTCGCGCGTTAGTTTTCGCGCAGAAGGTTCGATCGGAAATAAGCGGTCGGGATCAGTCAATGCCATTAGGATAATTCTTTTCATGTCTGTAATTTACACAAGTTACTTGTTCTATGTTGTTGCCAATAATTGGTCAACAACGCTAATTTGGTGGTGAAATCTTCAAAGAGGCAGTGCGAAATATGTCGACACATCACAAAAACCAATTCCCCATTCTCGATTGGGATCAGGCTTATGACAATCGCGGATATGTGCCGAATGTTGAAGATCTGATTGCCAATTTGCCAATTGAAGCGGCCGAATATCGCTCCAAAACTATCAGTAAACTGGATGTGCCATATGGCCCATCAGAACGCATGGTCTATGACATATTTTTGCCAGAAAGCGTGCCAAAAGGGCTCGTAGTTTTTGTTCACGGCGGCTATTGGCACCGAACCAGTAAATCGGTGTGGTCACATCTCGCAGAAGGTGCCGTCAACCGAGGTTGGGCGGTTTGTATGCCAAGTTACGAATTATGTCCCGATGTGACCATTAACGAGATAACTCAAATGATCGGACAAGCCATAAATCAGGTTGCCAAGGAAATTGAAGGTCCGATCATCTTGTCAGGTCATTCCGCTGGCGGTCATCTTGTATGTGAAATGATGAGTGAAGGTTCGCCACTTGAGGAAAGCGTTCGCTCGCGCCTTCAAAAAGTGGTGTCTATTTCAGGATTAAGTGATCTGCGCCCGCTCTTAAACACCAAAATGAATGAGATTTTAGGTCTCGATCTGATTAGCGCAAGTACCGCAAGCCCAGCACTTAAAAGGCCCTATGAAAATATTCCATTGGTCGCGTGGGTGGGTGGTGCAGAGCTGTCTGAGTTTCTGCGCCAAAATGCTCTGATTGCAAATATATGGTATGGACTGGGCGTTAAAGTCACCATTGTCGAAGAACCCGATAAAAACCACTTCAACGTGGTTGATGGATTGCGGGATCCGAATTCGCCGCTCATTGATACATTGCTTGCTATCTAACCAGCGATCTTCAAAAACCGCTACGGGTTAATCCATTTAGCCGATTTTATATCGCCCTGATCAGCATAGGAGAATATAGCCCGTCGATTGTCCGAACGTTTAAGCTGGAACCAATCCAGGCCATCAGCTTTAAACAAAATCACGCCAAATCGCGCCCGACCTTTTACCAATTGCTCAGGTGTTGGTGGCACTGCATCTTTCATATTTTCACCAGATTGGGGCGCATGTGTTTCTTCGCCAGGTGGACCACCGCAATAGGTATTTTTCGTCCATAAAGACAACTTGTCCCATTCAATCTGATTGATATCAGAGTTTGGCGCTAGCAATTCTGCATAACCATTAAAGCGATACTGCTCGCCAGCACGTTCACTAAAACCAAGAATGGATGCTTTGGGATGCGCGGATAATTCTAGCCATTTATCGCTCTTAATATCGGTATGAAAAATCAGCTGGCGTTCTTGCGCATTCACGCCGCGCAACACAAGCAAGCGGCTGACCGGCACTTGATCATAGGACAATGTTGCAAGCGATAAATAGTGTAGATCATGATCCCGCACCTCGCAGGCAGCTTCAAACTCACGCCACACATCTTTGTCGATCGATGCTAAATCAAGTTCCATAAAACCCTCTGAAATCAAACAGCACAAATGCGCATAAATATATTAATTTACGCGCATACATCTTAGTTCTTTAACAGCGCAATGTTGCGAAAGATATATCTTTCCAGTCAAGTGCGATGTGAAATCTGTTCGCTCCAAACGATCCATCACCGGGCCCTTTACCTCCGTCAAATGAAACGTCACGCCGTTATCCTTCAGGCGTTCGTTCAAGGCTTCCATTGATTCAAGTGCACTCATATCTATTGCGTTAATTGCTGAGCATTGCAGCAAAACATGTTCAATGTTTTTATTTTGCGCCACCAAATCATAAACCGCATCTTCTAAAAAGCGCGCATTGGCAAAATATAAGCTCTCATCAACGCGCACAGAAAGAATATGCGGGTCGGTGATAACCTCATGCCGAAGCACATTTCTGTAGTGTTCGGAGCCCGGCACCTGACCCACCACAGCCATATGTGGCCGTGATGATTTATAAAGATGGATCAAAATGGAAATCACCACGCCTGCGGTTACACCCGCTTCAATTCCCAAAACAAGCGTGATCAAAATTGTTGTCAAAACCGCAATGAAATCAGCTTTTGAATAATTCCAGGTTTTCTTCAAAATCGAAAAATCTACCAAGGATAAAACCGCGATGATAATCGTTGCTGCTAGCGTCGCCTTGGGAAGAAAGAAAATCAATGGCGTGAGAAAAATAGATGCAAAGGCCAATCCAAGTGCTGTAAATGCGCCTGCTGCTGGGGTATCTGCACCTGCATCAAAATTAACCACCGATCTTGAAAATCCGCCTGTAACGGGAAATCCACCGGAGAAAGATGCGCCGATATTCGCAGCTCCTAATCCCACCAATTCTTGATCAGGCGATATACGCTGACGTTTTTTGGCTGCTAGGGTTTGCGCAACGGAAATCGATTCAACAAATCCGATCACGGAAATCAGCATTGCCGAACCCATGAGCGACACCCAAAGATCTTGTGAGAAAGATGGGATGGTCAATGGAGGCAGACCTTGCGGCACATCACCAACCAGTGCAACGTCATAGCGTGACAGATCAAAAACCCATGCGACTACAATTGTTGTAATAACCGCAAAGACTGGACCAATTTTAGCGCTCATATCAGCTACTCTTGGCGACACACCAAGCTGTATCAAACAAGGTTTAAGATAGCGGCGCATCAAGAACAGAAAAGCAAGAACGAAAATCCCAATTGAGAATGTATACCAATTTATCTGATGTAAATTGTCACGAAGCGAGATCAGCAACTCAACGAAGTTATGACCTTCTGCAGATATACCAAATATGTGCTTAAACTGACTGGCAGCAATGATAATGCCGGAAGCTGTGATAAAGCCCGCGATTACGGGATGTGATAAAAAATTCGCCAAAAACCCCAAACGGAATAAACCCATTAGAACCAAAAACACACCGGATAAAAATGCGAGCGTGATCGCCGCCATGATATAGTCTGCTGACCCAGGATCAGCGATCCTGCTAACCGCAGCTGCCGTCATTAGGGAGACGACCGCAACCGGCCCCACTGCCAAAGCGTTACTCGTGCCAAAAATCGCATAAAGGACAATTGGGATAATAGATGCATAAAGTCCCATCTCCGCAGGCAATCCTGCAAGCAGGGCATAAGCCAAGGATTGCGGAATAAGCATGATCGTGACAATCAATGCGGCCATTATATCATTGGCTAGATTTGCAGAATTATAGGTTCTACCCCATTTTAGAATGGGCAGATAAGCGGATATTCTTGGCATTTAAAAACTCAAATTGAAGTAAGCTTTGAAACGAAATGACGGCCATCTTCCAAAAAGACAACGTCTGAAAGGTCATTGCCAGCTTTATTGACATCCAAAGCGGCAATTAAACTTGCATAGCCCCTACCAGTCCATATCAGAATGGGCCACGCTTATTTGATATATTTGATGATGCAAATTATCGCATCTAATGTGATAACTTAAAGCTTGTTCACCGGGACTTTTATCACCGGCGCACCATCATCATCACGCGGGATCTCACCAGCACGCATATTCACCTGCAAAGACGGGATGATCAATTTCGGCATAGCCAATTGAGCGTCTCGTTCGGTCCGAAACTTCACAAATTCGTCTTTCGTTTTGCCATTACCAACATGAATATTGTCGCGCTTTTCATCCGCTACAGTTGTTTCCCACATAATCTCACGACCATTAGGGCCATAGTCGTGGCACATAAACAGACGTGTTTCATCCGGCAGGCTCAACACTTTCATGATGGAATCATAAAGTTCACCAGCATCACCACCTGGGAAGTCTGCGCGCGCTGACCCGCCATCAGGCATAAATAACGTATCGCCGACAAAAGCTGCATCACCCATGACATGAACCATACAAGCAGGCGTATGGCCGGGTGTATAGATGGTAAATGCCTTCATATTGCCGATCTGATAGGTATCACCGTCTTTAAACAAAGCATCAAATTGCGAACCGTCTCTTTGAAATTCTGTACCTTCATTAAAGACTTTGCCGAACGTTTCTTGAACGACCATGATCTTATCGCCGATACCAACTTTTCCGCCGAGTTTGTTTTGAATATAAGGCGCAGCTGATAAATGATCCGCATGCACATGAGTTTCGATAATCCATTCAAGTTGCAGGGAATTTTCTTCAATATATGCAATCATCCTATCGGCGTGTTCATAGGTGATACGGCCGGCCGCATAATCAATATCCATAACCGAGTCCACAATCGCGCATGAGGCAGATGACGGATCCTTCACCACATAGCTGATCGTATTCGTCGCCTCGTCAAAAAACGCCTTCACCTCAGGCTTAATGCTAATATTAATTGGATATGAACTCATCTTTTTGTCCTCAATTCATCAATCTTACATCGACTTACGAATGGCTTATCGCAAGGCTTACGCAGCCTGCGCGGTTATTTTTGTGTTGAGCAATCTAGCTACAAAAATACCAGCAATTAGCGCAAACATGAACATAAATGTTTCGCTATAGCCAAGGCCAAGTGCCGGGATGGCGCCGCCTGGGCAAAATCCTGCAATGCCCCAACCAACACCAAATGTGGCTGATCCAATGACAAGACGCGTGTCGATATCCTTGCTTGACGGCACCATATAAGCGACATCTAATATTGGTGATGAGCGCGTTTTAAATACGATCTGATAGCCAATAGCTGTGGTCATCAACGCACCCCCCATGACAAAGATAAGGCTTGGATCCCAGGTGCCCGCCAGATCAAAAAAGTTTAAAACTTTAGCAGGATTTGCCATGCCCGATATTGCAATTCCCAATCCGAAAATCATTCCAATAAGTAAAGTGATAAATAGCTTCATAGCATTAACCCCCAAGCACGTGACGAATGACAAACACGGTGATGAAACAGGCAATCATGAAAACAACCGTTGCCGCTATGGATCGCGGAGATAATCGCGCCATCCCGCACACTCCATGACCGGATGTGCAGCCTGATCCGTAATAAACGCCGATGCCAACGATAAAGCCACCAATGGTGAGCGCTGTGGTTGAAACCGGAACAGCGAAAGGCACAACACCGCCGGCTAAAATATAACCCATCGGCGCAATGATCGCGCCAGTTAGAAATGCGGCCCGCCATGACCAGTCTGACGACATGGGCGGAATAAGGCCTGATAATATGCCAGTCATGCCAGCAATGCGCCCACGCACGGCCATGAGTAATACGGCTGATATTCCAATAAGTATGCCGCCGCCCAGCGACGCCCAGGGTGTAAATTCAGTTGAGTAATCCAATATGCACCTATAATAATTCTGTACCAATTTCATAAATGGTATTGCCTATATATAAATGTTCTTTTATATAAACGATCACAAATATGCAAGGAATTTTTTATGCAATTCGACATGACAGAAATGGAGCCGAAATTTGAGCAGGCTTCAAAACTCATGGAAATGCTATCGCAACCGGCGCGATTGCGCATTTTGTGCATCTTATTATCGGGTGAAAAAAGCGTGTTAGAATTATCACGCGAGGTCGGTATGTCACAGCCTGGCATGTCGCATCACCTCAAAAAACTACGCGATGCGGAACTGGTTGAAACGCGGCGCGACGGCCAAACGATATATTATTCGCTGCATGGCCGAGAAGTTTCAGCCGTCATGCAGACGCTTTATGCGCTATATTGCGCTTAATTCGAATCTTAGTTTAACCGGACGTTTATTAGCTTAAACCCACCCACAACATCCTAAGTGACGTGATGAACAAAAACAGCGCAAAGGCTTTTTTCAAATTCGCTGGATTTAGACTATGAGCAAGTCTAGCACCCAAAGGGGCAGTAAAGACACTGACGGAAAAGATCAAAACTGCTGCGGGAATGCTCACATAACCAAATGAAAATGGTGGTCTTAAATCTGCGAACCATCCAGACCAGATAAACCCGATCACAGCTGGGATTGCAATGACCAAGCCAAAGGCGGATGCGGTGCCTACCGCTCGGTGAATTGGAAAGGAAAATGCAGATAAGATCGGCACAGACAATGTGCCACCGCCAATTCCCATAAGAGCTGAAAAGCCACCGATAAAGCTTGGTAAGAACCCTTTGCCCACCACACCCTCAGGCAGATTTTCTGAGATTACGATCTTCTTGGGCAACGCCATATTGATTGACACAAGAAGCGCGATCACTCCAAAAATCAGAGTTAAGCTGGATGATGCAAGATATTTAGACAAGATCCCGCCGATCGCAGCGCCAATAAAAATCAAGGGCGACCAGGTTTTTAACAATTCAAGATCAATCGAACCCTTTTTGTGGTGTGATCGGGCAGATGAAATAGATGTTGGAATAATGGTCGCAAGCGATGTCGCCACCGCAACATGCATGCTGATCTGTGGCGGTATATCAAGATAATCAAACAGGATGAACAACACCGGCACGATCACAATGCCGCCACCAACGCCTAAAAGGCCAGCGAGCACGCCGGCAATTGCACCCGTGCACAACATGGCGACAGCCAAAACGAGCAAAAAGGCCATTGTATAATCAGCCATCACTTAAAGCCTTTATAGATTGAGTGTCTAAAACTAGAATGTTTTGAAGGTCAGCGTTGTCAAAGTGCGTTCGATACCCTCAATATCGAGCAAATTATCATTGATATATTTTCCAATATCGACATCTTTATCGACATAGATTTTCACCATCAGATCAAAATCTCCACTGGTGGAGTAGAGTTCTGAATGAACTTCGCGAGCGACAATCTCATCAGCCACTTTGTACCCCGTACCGGGTTTGCATCTAATCTGCACAAAGACACACTGCATCTATTTGCTCCTCAAAATGTCCATATGATTTACTCTTAATCTCACCCTTAAATCGGATTGATCCGCGCATCAAGTCAAAGCCGATCTAATCTCGTCCCATTCATCCTCAAATGAGCCATCATAAGCGGGCTTTCCCGCGCGTTTATACCAATAGTCGGCGTTGAAAATATCCCCTTCAATGCGGTGCACATAGGCATGAACCCAATCATATTCGCTCATTCCCTCGCCCGCCTGACATATTGCATGAGCTGCATCTAAATCAGCGCCGGTTTGATATTGACCTGATTTAATAAAATCCAGTGCCTTTAGAAGATCAGAATTCACCATTGTCTAAATCCTATTGTCAATTATCTAGGCTTCTATAAGAAGCGGAAATTTGAGCGAAACTTTTAACCCGGTACCTTTATCTCGATCATTAAGCGCCATCACACCGCCAAATAAATGTGCTATATCCCTGGCAATTGGCAAACCTAAACCAGAACCGTTTTTGGAATATTCTCCACTTGAAAACCGTTCCATCAAGTCGATTTTTTGCTGGGCGCTCATCCCAACACCATTGTCTTCAATGTCGAGATGACACATGCCTTCGATATCGCGGCATCGTACGGTAATGTGGATGTCTTTGCCACCATATTTCACGGCATTTTCAACCAGATTACGCAGCATTTCGCGATATAAAACCGGATCACCTTTAACCAAAAGATGATCGCTACCTTCATAGCCTAAATCAATTTTTCCCAAATTCTGATGCGAAATCATATCCGCACAAACCATTCTACAAGTTTCTGCAATATCACAATTCAAATCTGGCAGGTTTTCCAGCGCACCTGAATCAATGCGTGCGAGCACCATGAGACGCGAAATCATCTTTTCACTATCTTGAATGGCTTCGTCCATCTGATGAAGTGCGCTATCGCGATCCTGATCTGATCTTGCCCGTCGCGCGATCTCAGCTTGCGTACGCATCACAGCAAGCGGCGTGCGCAATTGATGGCTGGCATTGGAGGTGAAATTTCGCATAGCTGAAATGCTGGTTCCAATGCGGCTTAAAAGATCATTGGTCGTCGTTACAAGGCCTTTAATCTCGTTCGGCACAGCATGCAAAATAGGTCTTAAATCATCGGAGCTTCGTCGTCCGATAGCATCGCGCACAGTGTAAAGCGGCCGCAAGGCGCGGGTCACCGCGAACCAAACCGCAATGGCTGCGGTTAAAATTAGCAAACCCTGCCGAATAGCGGATCGAATGAGAATATCCTGCGCCATCTTGTTTCGCGCATTTGTGGTTTCAGCAATTGCCAACCGATAGCCAAGAGATGATTGACTGGAAGATGCCGCACCTTCCAAAACCGCAATTCTTATCGGGAAATTTCGAAATTCAGAATCTGAAAATTTAAGGTTATTTTCCGATCTATCTGCTGATTGAGGCAGATTCAAATTGCGATATCCGGTAATAAAATCTCCGTTCTCACCTTCGATTTTATAAAACACACGATCCTCTTCTGCAGATGTCAGCATCTCCAGAGCCACATAGGGAATATCAACATCAAGATCGCCATCGTCATTGACAAAAATACGCTCTGCGATCGCTAAGGCGGAACCCGCAAGCACACGATCTGAAATATCGTCTGCTGTGAGGCGCGCAGAATTATAGGCATCGATTAACGAGATCAATCCAATGAGCAGCAAAGGCAGTAACAGCCAAACCAAAAGCCTTTGGCGCAAGGAATATGTTTTGGTTTGACCACTCATATCAACCTTCAAGCGGCTGCAAATAATAACCCAATCCGCGTGCCGCTTTAATCGTCAACCCATAGGCGACAAGGCGTTTACGCAATCGAGAAATATATTGCTCAATTGCGTTTTCACTAATGTCCTCATCAAAACTTGAAAGCGTTTCAATCATCCGAGGTTTTGAAATAATTCGGCCATTTGCAATGAGCAATTCCCGCAGAACATTGGTTTCGCGGGCAGGCAGTTCAATGGATTTTTCATTGGCAAAAACCTGATTGGTTTTAAGGTCCAAACTGATTTGCCCAAATTCCAATTGTGAAGTTTTCACAGCTTGTGAACGACGTAACAAAGCCCGAATCCGCGCTTCAAGTTCGCTCCATTCAAATGGTTTGGACATATAATCATCTGCCCCAATATCGAGACCTTTAATGCGATCATCAAGACCACCGCGCGCCGTTAAAATCAGAACCGGCACCAAACTTCGCTTGGCGCGGATTTCCTTTAAAACCTGCAATCCATCAATATCTGGCAGGCTTAAATCCAAAATAATCAGATCATAATTAAACGCCGCCGCCGCTGATAAAGCACCGTCACCATCTTCCACCAGATCAGCGACAAAACTGCTGTCATTGAGCAAATGTTTTAAACCCTGACCAAGTTTTTTATTGTCTTCGACGACTAAAATACGCATTCTCTCTCCCGAACTTGCAATAAAACACATATTTTTTGAATGTAAAATTGATTTTTGAAGGGGTTTTTATTGAAAACCATAATTTATTTCATAATCGCCAGTTTCCTCGCTATCTCATCATCGCTGGCCCAAACCCTTTTTCCCGCTATCAATGAAGGGGCAAATGTGCAGACGCTCAACGTCTATTCATCCTTGGATGAAGACGCGTCCAAACCCCTTATTGCTGCCTTTCAAAAACAAAATCCCAATATCGCAATTGTCTATGAAGACATGCAAAGTTTGGATATTTATGAGCGGGTCATTCGTGAAACCGATAACAATGAGAAAACCGCTGATCTGGTTTTATCATCTGCGATGGACCTACAAGTTAAGCTCGTTAACGATGGCTATGCGCAAACAAGCTTTAACGCCAACACCAATAATTGGCCAAGCTGGGCGAAATGGCGAAATTCAGCTTTTGGTCTGACCTATGAACCCTCGGTCTTGGTCTATCATAAGCCAAGCTTTGAAAATATTTCCCCACCCAAAAACCGATCAGATCTCGTGGCATTACTAAAAAACAATGACAATGAGTTTTACGGCAAAATAGCGACCTATGACATTGAGCGTTCAGGCTTTGGGTTTTTGATCCTCGCACGTGATCAGGAGCATAATCGAAATATCTGGGACTTGGTTAGCGCCATGGGATCCACCGGGGTCAAACTTTATTCCAACTCGTCATCGATCTTAGAACGTGTGTCAGATGGTAGGTTCGTTTTAGGATACAACATAGTGGGTTCTTATGCGGAGAACTGGCTACGCCAAAACCCTGATCTCGGCATTATCATGTTAGAAGATTACACCGTTGTTATGTCCCGCATTGCACTCATTCCGCAAGCGGCCGCAAATGCCGAACTTGGCAAAACATTATTGTCCTTTTTAATGTCCAAAGATGGTCAAGCTGTCATGGCCGCAGACGTGAAATTGCCTGCACTGCATCCAGATGTTTCTGGCGAAAACACTGCAACCAATTTACGCGACCGCATGGGTAGTCAACTCAGGCCAATTTCTATTGGGCCGGGCTTAATCGCCTATCTCGATCAGGTCAAACGTTCTCGCTTCATCTCCCAATGGAACACAGCTTTGCGCGGAAACTGATGATTTTCACCCAAATGATTCTTTTGGGGCGTGTCAGCTAGATGACAGTTTTGTGTGTTTAGCTTCGCTAGCTCCGCGAAACCGCGGTGCCTATCATTGGGAGGAAACAATGAACCTTAAATTTATGAAAACCGCGGCATACGGCGCGGTTCTAAGTGCTGCAATGCTAACAACTTCAATTGCAGCTGAATGTATTGCCCCAGCAAACCCAGGTGGTGGTTGGGATTTCACTTGCCGTCAAATCGGTAAAATCATGTATGACATCAAAGCCGTTGATAAGCCTGTTCAGGTCACCAATATGCCAGGTGCTGGTGGTGGTTTGGCTTATAACCACGTTGTCGGTGAGCGCGGAAGCGATGCTGACCTCATCGTTGCTGCTTCTTCTGCAACAACAACACGTTTGGCACAAAATGCCTATGCTGGCATGACAGCTGACCAAGTTCGCTTTGTTGGTGCAATTGGTGCGGATCCAGGCGTGATCGCAGTGGCAGCAGACAGCAAATATCAGTCTTTGAATGATTTGGTTGATGCTATTCTGGCAGATCCAGGTTCTGTTGCATTTGCCGGCGGTTCAGCTGTTGGCGGATTTGACCATCTTAAGCCTCTTATGGTTCTAAAAGAAGCTGGTTTTACTGACATCACCAAAGTTAAATATATTGGTGTTGATGGTGGTGCAGACGCGATCACACAAACAGTTGGTGGCTTCACCCAAGCCATGACTGGTGACATGTCTGAAATCGTAAGCTTCCTTGCAAATGGCGACATTCGCGTGATCGCTGTTTTAACTGAAGAGCGCGTACCTGGCTTTGAAGACATCCCAACAGCGAAAGAACAAGGTTATGACGTTGTTGCTGTGAACTGGCGTGGTCTTTATGTGCCAAAAGGCATTTCTGACGATCAGTTCAACGATTGGGCAGGTAAATTGCAACAAGTCGCTGACAGCCCAGAATGGGCAGAAGCTATGGCTGCAAATGGTCTAGCACCGTTTACAAAAGTTGGTGGCGACTTCCAGTCCTATGTTGACGGTCTGGTTGCTGACATCAATGCAATGTCCAAAGAATTGGGAGTAATCCAGTAATGGCATCAGACCGTATTTTTGGTCTGATCACCCTGATCACTGCAGTCGCGTATATCGCGGCTGCCACTCAGATTCAGACAAATCTGTTTTCGGGTCAGTTTCTTCCGAAACTTTTTCCACTTTTAATCGGTGCAGTTGCTGCGATTTCATCTTTGGTACTGATCTTTAAACCAGATCCAGATCCAGAATGGCCGCAATCCGCAACATGGCTCAATATGGCAATTGCTGTGGCAGTTCTTTCGATTTACGCCGTTCTCATCACACCGTTAGGATTTATCTTGCCAACGATGTTTGCAGCCGGAATTATCAGCTATCAAATTGCGCCAAATGTAAGAAATGCAGCCTTGAGCGGCATTGGCTTATCACTGCTTTTATTTGCACTGTTCAAATATGCGCTTGGCCTTGGCAATATTGTAGCTTACAAAATTCCAACGCTTGCAAGCCTTTGGGACGCACTGACAATTCTCATTCCATTTGTAGGCGGACACTAGCCATGGATATTCTTTCCAATCTCGCTCTCGGGTTCTCCGTAGCGCTCTCGCCCTATACACTTATGTTGGCGATTATTGGCTGCTTTTTGGGAACCATAATCGGCGCACTTCCTGGCCTTGGGCCGTCAAATGGTGTGGCCATTCTCATTCCGATTACCTTCACCCTTGGTCTTGACGCCACAGCCGCGCTCGTTCTTATGACATCGGTTTATTATGGCGCCATGTATGGTGGTCGTATCAGCTCTATTCTTTTAAACATTCCCGGTGACGAACCAGCCTTGATGACCACGCTAGATGGTTACCCGATGGCCAAAGCTGGTCGCGCAGGCGACGCTCTTGTACTCTCTGGTGTTGCATCTTTTGTTGGTGCGTTTTTGGCAACCATTGGCTTAATGCTACTTGCACCAGTTCTCGCGCGTGTCGCATTCTTGTTCGGACCCGCGGAATATTTTGCACTTTATCTCTTAGCCTTTTGCACACTTGGCGGCATGGCTTCCAACAACCAAGCAAAAAGCGCGATCGCAGCCTGTATCGGTTTGGGCATTGCTATGATCGGTGTGGATAGTTCTTCAGGTCTTCCGCGCTTGACCGGCGGTAACTTGCACCTATTTGATGGCATTGATTTCCTTGTTGCCATTGTGGGATTGTTCGCAATTGCAGAAGTGTTCTTCTTCATCGAAAGCCACGGTAAAGGTTCTGCAATTGGGGTTGTTCTCGATAAGGTGCGCATTCCTTGGAAAGATATCGTGGCAACACGATGGACCATGTTGCGTGCGTCACTCGTTGGCTTCATTGCTGGTGTTCTTCCAGGTGCTGGCGCCTCGCTTGGTTCGTTTATGGCTTATATGTCTGAAAAATCAATTGCTGGTGAAAAAGGTGGATTTGGAACTGGTGTCGCAAAAGGTGTTGCTGCGCCAGAAGCTGGAAACAATTCAGCGGCGGGTGGCGCATTGGTGCCCATGCTGACGTTGGGTGTTCCAGGTTCAGGTACAACAGCCGTGTTACTTGCGCTTCTTATGACGCTCAACATCACACCTGGCCCAACCCTATTCCGCGAAAATCCGGATGTGGTTTGGGGCCTGATCGCCTCACTTCTCATTGCCAATATTGTCTTGCTCTTGATGAATGTGCCAATGGTGAAAATATTCGTCAAAGTGCTAACAGTACCAGCATGGGTTCTGTTGCCTGGTGTGACGATGATTTCATTTGTTGGGATCTATTCACTATCAGGCAGCTATTTTGATCTATTGCTAATGATTGGCTTTGGTGTGCTGGGATATTTCCTACGCAAATTGGATGTACCAACAGTCCCTGTGATCCTCGGCATTCTGCTCGGTGGCAATATGGAAGACGCGTTGCGTCGCGCCATGACATTGTCCGATGGCGATGCCACTTACCTCTTCTCAAGTTGGATCGCAATTGGTCTTTGGGTTGCAGCCTTTGCAGGTTTCATTGCTCCCATGTTCCTGCGCAATCTGTTGAAAAAACCACAAGCGGTTACGGATTAAACTATGACAAAAGTCGTCGTACCATCAGGCGCATTGGGCCTGAATTATGACAAAGATGCCCTGCAGCGCGCAATCGCTGCAGGGCCTGATATTATTGCCATTGATGGCGGTTCAACCGATTCCGGCCCTTCTTATTTAGGGCGCGGTATCTCAAAATATTCAAGAAGCTCGACCAAGATCGAATGGAAAGGTCTTATGCAGGCACGTGCAAAAGCCAATGTGCCACTTGTCATAGGAACAGCAGGTACTTGCGGTGCAGACAGCGCTGTCGATTGGCTGGTTGATATTACCAAAGAAATCGCTCAAGAACTCGGCCAAGATGTTAAAATCGCAGTTTTAAAATCATCCCAAGATAAGAACAAAATAAGAGACGCATTTACTGACAATAAAATTACGCCTCTTGAGCATGCACCAGATTTAAACGCAGGTGATATAAGTTCGTTTGAAAACATCGTGGCACTCGCTGGTGTTGAACAAATTACCGAAGCGCTCAATACCGGTGCTGATATCATTATCGCAGGGCGCACAACGGATACGGCCATCATCGCCGCATTACCGATCAAAAATAATTGCCACACGGGCGCTGCTTGGCATGGCGCAAAGATCGCTGAATGCGGTGCATTATGCGCAACCAATCCGCAGTCGGGTGTAATCCTTGTTGATTTTGACCATGAAGGTTTCACTGTAACCCCCATGGCAGAAAATGCGAAAGCAACGCCACATACAGTTTCCGCTCACATGCTTTATGAAAACTCAAATCCATTTGTCCTTTATGAACCAGGCGGTCATCTAGACGTAACCGATGCAGATTATTCAGCCATTGATCAAAAATCCGTGCGCGTTGAAGGTGCGAAATGGGTGCCTTCGGACAAATACACAGTCAAACTCGAAGGCTCGCGCATTACAGGATACCAAGTCATGATCATGGCGTTGGTGCGCGATAGTCACTATGTTGAACATATCGACCAGTGGACTTCAGATATTTACGACCTATGCACGTCAAAGGTAAAAGATCGCTTGGCTTTAAGCGATGCTGAATTTGATATTGAACTCCGACTAATCGGCAAAAATGCAACGCTCGGCGCAATTGATAAAAACACCAATAACGCATCTGAAATTGGTGTGATGGGGATTGTCACGGCCAAAACATCTGAGCTTGCCAAAGAGATCGGCAAAATTTTAAATCCCTATCTCTTGCATCACCCACTCACCAAAGAGGAAGAAGTGCCAACATTTGCATTTCCATTTTCGCCTGCCGAGATCGAAATCGGACCAGTTTATGAATTCGGTTTAAATCACGTTCTTCAACTTGATCATCCTATGGATGCGTTTTCGCTTGATGTTGTTGAGGTAAAAAATGGCGCAGCTTAGAGATAAAGTCGAAAAAGTCCGCTCCAAAAATGCTGGACCTTTTTGGCTGACCATTGATATTTTTTGCGGTGAGAAATCGATCTATCAGGACGTTTGCGATAAACTTAGCAATATTGATATCGCAACGGTATTAGATGTTGATGAGGCCAATTTGAAGAGATTTGAAATTGCCTCATTAAATGTATTGAAAATCAGCTTACCACGTCCACAGATCCAAGGTTCGATGCGCGACCGCGATATGCATGGCGCGGGATGGGCTGCCATCATCGGCGAAATGGAAATCTAAATTTTTCGGGCGACTTGATTGTTTTCCAAATCTTAAATTGATGCTATGGCAGCAGACATTACCAAAAAGGACAGATCTGCATCCATGGATTATATTTTCGAACCCGCACCACAAAGCTTTATTCCCATTAAAGGATCGGATCAGAAATTTCCGGTCCGGCGTATCTATTGTGTGGGTCGAAATTATGCAGATCACGCCCGGGAAATGGGTCATGATCCCGATCGCGATCCGCCATTCTTTTTCCAAAAAAACCCCAATAATATTCTTTTAGGGAATTCCGATTTTCCTTATCCTGACAAAACTTCAGATGTTCATCACGAAATTGAGCTTGTTGTCGCGCTTAAACAAGGTGGCAAAGATATTTCATTAAGCGACGCGAAATCCTGCATCTTTGGTTATGCAGTTGGCATTGATATGACCCGCCGTGATTTACAAGGCGAGATGAAAAAACTCGGCCGCCCGTGGGAAATTGGCAAAGCTTTTGAGCATTCCGCTCCCTGCACAGATTTGGTTCCAGTTGAAACAAGCGGGTTCATTGAAAAGGGCGAGATTTGGCTCGATGTGAACGGCGAACGTAAACAGTCTGGCGATGTGAACCAGATGATTTGGAATATTGAAGAAACCATATCCTATCTCTCGGGCCTATTTGAACTGGCTGCCGGCGATATCATTATGACAGGAACCCCAGCAGGTGTTGGTCCGGTGATCAAGGGCGATGAGATGCGCGGTTATTTTGAGGGTGTTGGCAGCATCACCTGTAAAGTTGTTTAAACTTGGCTAATGATTTTTGCTGATATGACGGTTTAATCGACGATTGAACCAACCAAAAATGAAAATCACAATCAACGTTAAAACGATAAAATAACCGGCGATAATCGGATAAGGCACAAATGGGTTAAACGTCTTATCAGCGAAATAGCTCGCGAAATAAAGTGCGTCACCTTGCTGGCGCCAAGCGGGAAAACTTGAGAAGAACACCAGCGCAGTCGCATGAAGCAAAAATATCGCTTCATTGGTATAAGATGCCCAGGACAAACGCAGCATGGTTGGCCAGATAATCCGCTTATTAATTTGAGATTTCGTCATGCCAATGGCTTTGCCTGCCTCAATCTCGCCTTTGGGCACAGAACGCAAAGCGCCATAGAATATCTGCGCGGTATATGCCGTTGTATTTAAGAACAACACAATGGTTGCGCCAAGCCAGGCGCGCGTAAGCCAGCGGGTTTCAACCGTCACTTCAACAAAACCTAAATTGATGTCAAAGCCGATCTTCGGCAATAAAACAAACGCCTCATAAAGCAAGAAGAACTGAATGAACAATGGCGATCCGCGGATCACAAAAATGAAAAACGCAGCTGGACGCCAAACAAATGGATTGGAACTGTTGCGTGCAAAAGCAATCGATGACGCTAAGAAGAAACCCAAGCCCAATGCAATCACCGCAAAATAAACATTCCAGATAAGACCGGATCCGATCAACACCACCTGTTCGCAAAGCGTAATATCAGCGCGCGGCAAAGCGCGTTCGCCAAGGCCAATGGCACGCAAGCCGTAGTCAGTAATGGTTTGTGCACAACTCATGCCTGACCTCCAATGGTTGCTAGACCTTTGGACATTTTAAGATTTAACCGCGCAAAGACATGTTCGCTCACCCAGGATAGCAGAAGATAGAACACCAATAAGACAAGGAAGTAACCCAACCGCCAGTCACCATGCGGATATGCAAAACGCTCAGTTTTTGAACCACCAAGTTCGCGCGCCCAATAAACAATATCTTCCACACCCAACAAGAACAAAAGCGGCGTTGCTTTAATTAAAATCATCCAGAGATTGGATAGGCCTGGCAACGCATAGACCCACATTTGCGGCAAATGAATGCGCCAGAAAATCTGCTTTTGTGACATGCCAAACGCAGCGCCGGTTTCAAGCTGATTCTTAGGAACCGCTGCCAACGCACCATGGAGTGTATTAGCGGCAAATGCGCCAAATACGATGGCGAATGCGAGCGCCGCTAAAAAGAAGCCATAGGTCTCATGCACCCATTGTGGCGATGGTCCAAGCGGCATTTTTGCCGCTGCACAGACGACAAAATCATTTCCCTGCCGAATAGGTTCAGTCCATTCCGGACATTTTGCATGGTGGCGTAAATATTCGATACCTTGATCGAGCGCGATCGGAACAAATAGAAAAAAGATGATATCTGGAATGCCGCGCACCATGGATGTGTATGCAAGGCCAAACCAGCGAAAGGGTGCAATTCGCGAACGTCGCGCCAAAGCACCGGTAAATCCGAATAATAAAATAAAGGGCACGCAAAGGGCCAAAAGCGAAAAGACCACGAGAAAACTAAAGTAAAAATTCATGTGTTTTCCGGTTGTCAGATAACAAGACCACCAGGAGAAACCTTCAAGAATTTTTGGATCTGCGCAATATTCGAACATAAAAGCGAGCCATCCTTAAAGAAAGGCCGCTGCAAGAGCGGCCTAGCTTTTTTGTAAATTAGTATTTGACCATACGGCCATCGAACCACTTCGCGATCATGGCAGACAATGTGCCATCAGCTTTGATTGAATCAATCGCAGCATTTAGCTTGTCTTTCAACTCAGTATCAGATTCGCGGATACCCATGCCGATACCGCCACCAATTGCAATTGGCTCACCGATAAAGACTAGCTCACCATTGGAAGCTTTCACGATATCCTGCCAGAAAGCATCATCAGCAAGAGCTGCATCAACTTCACCATTTTTCACAGCTGCAACAACTTCATCTGGCGTTGAAAATTCAACAAGTGTTGCGCCGCTGTCAGATACATAGCTTGCCTGAATAGTTGCTGTTTGTGCAGCAACGCTGCCTTTAATCGCATCCATAGTTGCGCCAGCAGCTGCGACATATGTTGATGGATCTGGTGGGAAATATTCCTGTGTGAAGTCAATCACTTCATCGCGCTCTGCAGTGATAGACATACCAGCGATAATCGCATCATAGTTACCAGACACTAGGTTTGGAATAATGCTGTCCCACTCATTGGTCACCCATGTGCAATCAAGTTCAGCGCGCTTACAAAGCTCATCACCAACTTCACGCTCAAAGCCATCCACTTCGCCAGCATCGTTGATGAAGTTATATGGTGCATAAGCGCCTTCTGTTCCCAAACGAACTGCATGACCATCGGCCATTGCAGATGTTGTAAATGCCGCAGCAAGTGCAACTCCGCCCAAAAGTTTAATCAATTTCATGTTTTTCTCCTTATATTTTATCCCGTTAATAAGAGCTTGCCAGAAATTCTCTGCATCGCTCTGATTTCGGATTATTAAACACCTCTTCAGGTGATCCTTCTTCTTCAACCATCCCTTTGTGAAGAAATAATACTCTGTTACTCACATCTCGTGCAAAGCCCATTTCATGGGTCACAACAATCATGGTTCGCCCTTCTTCGGCCAAGCCTTGCATCACATGCAACACTTCGCCAACAAGCTCAGGGTCGAGCGCCGATGTCGGCTCATCAAAGAGTAAAGCTTTCGGCTCCATCGCCAACGCCCGTGCAATCGCAACCCGTTGTTGTTGGCCACCTGACAATTGGCTGGCATATGAATTGGCTTTGTCGGCAATGCCAACCTTGCTCAAATAATCCATCGCCCGCGCTTCAGCTTCTGCCTTATCAACCTTTAAAACCTGAATGGGGCCTTCGATTAAGTTTTGCAGAACAGTCATATGCGACCACAAATTAAAGCCCTGAAACACCATGCCCAATTGGCTGCGCAGTCTTTGAATTTGTTTCTCATCCACGCCAAGCGCTTTGTTGTTTTTATCTCTGCGAATGGTCACTTCTTCACCATCCAAAACAACCCGGCCCTTATCGGGCATTTCTAAGAAGTTGATACAACGCAAAAACGTACTTTTGCCTGAACCCGAACTGCCAATAATCGATACCACATCACCAAGTTTCGCATGTAGTGAGATGCCTTTCAGCACTTCCAATTTTCCAAAGCTTTTGTGAATATTGTCAGCGATTAAGCTGTAGTCCGCATCGCTCATATCTATGCATGCCCATTTTTATTGGCGTTATTGAAAGAAAGGCACATGACTAGAACTCCGTACAAGATATATCGCAGCATCATAAATACATAGCATCTTGTCAATAGGAACTTGTGCTACAGATCCGTTGAGGTGCGAAATTGATATACCATTGTTTCATGCGCTGCCAGCATATTTTACTTGTGATTACGTATTTTTTCGAAATTGTTTTATATCTGACACATGCTAGTGATAGTTGATCCTATCTTATTATCCTTATCATTTGGTCTTTCATGAAAAATATTATCTTCGACGTCGGCAAAGTTCTCATCCAATGGGATGTACGCCCGTTTTTCTTAAAACACCTAGATGATCAAGATGCAGTTGAAACCTTCCTTGAAGAAGTTGATTTCTTCAATTGGAACTTAGAGCTGGACCGCGGACTAAGTTTTTACGACGGTGTTCAAGAACAAAGCGCAAAATTTCCGCAATATGCCAAAGCTTTTGAGGCATTCAATGAAGGATGGCGAGAAACGGTTCCCGGACCAATTTCAGGAACAGTTGATATTCTTGCACAATTAAAGTCAAAGAATGTTCCGCTCTATGCCATCACCAATTTCTCTCATGAAAAATGGCCAATTGCTTGCGAAATGTTCCCTTATCTTGGCAATAGCTTTATCGACACCATCGTCTCTGGCGAGCATAAAATGATCAAACCTGATCCAGCCATCTACCAGCTTTTGCTAGATCGCAATCAACTCAATCCAGAAGATTGTATTTTCATCGACGACACTCTGGATAATGTCAACGCGGCGATCGAGCTTGGCATTGATGGTTTGCTGTTCACATCGCCAGAACAATTTGCCAAGGACCTTAAAGAACGAGACGTTCTTTAAGCTTAATGAAAATTTCGACCCTTTGGCATAACTTGACCAGCTTGCTTTGAGCGCAAATTGTGATGCTGTGCGAGTGCGGTGCTGGTGACGCCTTTTACGTTTCGCCGCCTGATAAAGTCGAGATCCTTTTCGCCGGCTTCATCATGTTCGGTTTCCAAACTTTCCATTTCAAATGTCAGGTCTTCAATTTTATGAGCAACAATGTGAATAACGCCCGATTCATTTTGTAATTTGCCATGAACACGCAACAACCTACCGCCTAAAATAAGCTTACGGAAACGCTCAAAAACTTTGGGCCAAACAATCACATTGGCAACGCCTGTTTCATCCTCCAAAGTTAGAAAAATAACGCCCTTAGCTGAACCCGGACGCTGGCGCACAAGAACAAGACCCGACACGGAAATATTCCGCCCGCTTCTTACCTGTGGCAAGTCTTCGTGCAGCACAGCATTTCTAACCGCTAGTCGATGACGAATAAAGGAAAGCGGATGGGCCTTTAGTGATAGTTTCAAATAGCGATAATCATTAATCACCTGCTCGCTTAACCGCATGCGAGGCAGATTAAGTTCGGCTTCTTTATCGATCAACGCATGATCTTTCTTAAAGAGTGATCCTTCATCATCAAGCACATTTGGATCGAGCGCTTTAACTGCCCATAGAGCTTCACGACGATCAAGACCAATGGATCGAAAAGCATCCGCTTCTGCCAAACGCTCTATGATTTTGGGTGAAAGTCCAGTGCGCAACCATAAATCTCGCACAGAATCGTAAGGCCCCTGATTAGGCCCATCCCGACATTCAGATATTTTATCCATATCACTTTCACGCAAGCCCTTAATCTGCTTGAACCCTAAACGAAGTGCATAATCTGTCCGAATGGTTTTGGCCATGGATCGCCGTGGTTTTGCCATAGCCGATGGCTCAAATGAACCTTCTTCCAAGATTGAATTCCAAGTCGAATAATTGATATCAATCGGCCTTATATCAACGCCGTGCTCGCGCGCGTCACGAATAAGCTGCGATGGTGCATAAAACCCCATGGGTTGGGAGTTTAAAATCGCGGCACCAAAAATATCTGGATAATAGGCTTTAAACCAGCAAGATGCATAAACCAAAAGCGCAAAGGATGCGGCATGGCTTTCGGGGAAACCATATTCGCCAAAACCTTCAATTTGCTTGAAGCAGCGTTCGGCAAATTCTTCTTCATATCCATTTTTCACCATGCCTTTAATCATCTTCATCTTAAAGGTATGGATAGTGCCAACCCGGCGGAACGTTGCCATAGCGCGTCGCAATTTGTCCGCTTCCCCAGGCGTAAAGTCGGCCGCAACAATGGCGATTTTCATCGCTTGCTCTTGAAAAAGCGGCACGCCTAATGTGCGCCCCAAAACCTCTTCCAATTCTTTCTTCGGGAAAGTAACGGGTTCCAATCCCTGCCGACGGCGCAAATATGGGTGGACCATATCCCCTTGAATAGGACCGGGCCTGACAATCGCAACTTCAATCACAAGATCATAAAACTCGCGCGGTTTTAATCGCGGCAACATGGTCATTTGTGCGCGGCTTTCAATTTGAAAAACACCGATTGTATCCGCCGCACAAATCATATCGTAAACTGTCTGATCTTCGTCCTGCAGATCTGCCAGCGTTTTATGAATACCGTATTTGCTTCTTAAGAGATCAAATGCTTTGGCCAGACACGACAACATACCAAGTGCTAAAATATCGATCTTTAATATGCCCAAAGCTTCCAGATCATCTTTATCCCATTCCACCATGGTGCGGCCTTCCATGGCTGTGTTCATCAGCGGCACTACCTCATCAAGTCGATCTTTGGTAATGACAAA
>JAHDFS010000015.1:0-3826 GCA_020628035.1 Rhizobiaceae bacterium | reverse complement strand
CGATAGGTGACAACTGTGGCTGCAAGTCCAGCGCGGTCATGACCATATTTGCGATAGATATATTGGATAACCTCTTCGCGCCGTTCATGTTCAAAATCGACATCAATATCAGGCGGTTCATTGCGCTCTGGAGAAATAAATCGCTCAAACAAAAGATCAACTTTATTTGGGTTCACGTCTGTGATCTGCAGGCAATAACAGACCGTTGAATTGGCTGCAGAGCCGCGCCCCTGACATAAAATATTTTGACTGCGGGCATAACGCACAATATCCCACACGGTAAGAAAGTAAGGTGCATAATCAAGCTCTTTAATTAGCGCCAATTCATGTTCGATCTGATCAAGTATCGCTTGGGGCACTTTGTCGGGATAACGCTCTTGCGCGCCTTGATAGGCAAGTTCTGTTAAAGTTTCCTGCGGCGTTCCTTTGCCAAATTTCTCATCCGGATATTGGTATTTTAATTCATCAAGTGAAAATTTTAACTGCTCTGCAAATTGAATGGAATGCGCAATCGCTTCTGGATAGGCCTTTAAAATGTGGCACATCTCTAAGCTTGGTTTTAAATGACGCTCCGCATTTTTCGCCAACAAAAATCCCATATCATAAACGGGTTGGTGATGTTCAATTGACGATAAAACATCGCGCAATGGGCGCCGTCCATGCTCATGCATAAAAGCGTCATTTGTCGCCATCAAAGGAGCTGAATTCTGATCTGATAATTCAGACAAACAGGCAAAGCGATAAGTATCATGGCCATCATAAAATGGGATGAGCGCTAGGTATAAACTGTTATCAAAATGCTCTTTTAAAAATGTGAGTTCATCGGTTAATTGCGCCGGATCATTATGCGCTTCTAGACCGGGCAACACACATATCATGAGATCAGATGACCAATCTGCTAAATCTTCTCGTGTTAGCTGACAATCACCCTTTTCAGATCGCAAATTCCCTACTGTTAAAAGTCGGCATAAATTACCCCAGCCTTTACGGTTTTTGGGATAGGCCAAAATATCAGATGTACCATCGCTAAACACAATTCGAGATCCGGGGTGATAAATAATATCAGCTTCCTTGGCCGCCATATGCGCGCGCACCACACCCGCCACCGTATTTTGATCCGCCAAACCAATATGGGTTAGCCCAAGCTTGGCGGCACGAACGATGATCTCCTCTGGATGCGAAGCGCCTTTTAGAAAGGAAAAATTACTCGCAACGCCAAGTTCTGCATATGGACTATTCACGCGAATAATCCATGCATGAACCACTTTGGCAAAAGCCCTTGTGACAAATGCGTTTCGCGCTCATAAAGACCCTGACGGAAAATCCAGAAACGGCGCCCTGATTTATCTTCGAGGCGATAATAATCGCGCGTTTGCGCACTTTCACCATCAATCCACCATTCAGCGCCAATGCGCTCTGGCCCTTCCGCGCGCGCCACCTGATATTGGCTACGTCGCCATTGAAATCGAATAGGTGGTCCTTCAGGAACTTCCGCAATTGCAGTGACCGGTTCAGGGTTGGAAAACAATCGGATTGGTCGGTCACAATATTGGCTTTGCGCAATCTGATCATCATGTTTGACATGTTGGATCACCGGCATAAAGGATGCAGCCCGTTCGGGGATAAAACTCTGATGAAACACAGGTTTAACCACACTCTCTTCACCCAGGCGTGCAGTAATTTGGTCGGCTAATTGATGCATGCTTGTCTGCACATTTCGACCATCGACAAATGAATCTTGAACATCGGATTTTATGACAGCCTGCAGAACAGAAAGTCTGATCGTTTCAAATCCCATACCGGCATCTGATTCATCATAAATCGCAGCTAATTTTTGCGAAAACAATGCTCTGATGCGCTTGGCATCACGAGAGGGCGCAGAGAGACCAATCATGACTTTGCGCACAACGCCATCCATACGAAATAACATAAGCATAAATTCTTGCCCTGCCTGACCCCGCTTTTCCAAATCCGAACGCAGCGCATTTGATAATTGCTCAATGCAAGTTTCAATATCCTCTTGTCGCCCAATGGGTTCGGCCAATCGCCGCTCGAGGGATAAGTCAGAGACAGGCAAACGCGGAGAGACCGGTTCTTCCTCCTGCCCCAAAGCCTGATCAAGGCGCTTTAACAGCAAAGGGCCAAATCGGCGCATAAGCGGTTTACGCGGCGCGAATAATATATCTTTGACTTTTTTGAGCCCAACACGATCAAGCGCCAACAACATATCAAGCGGCAAACGCAAAGCTGCCATTGGAAATTGACGAAACCGCGCTTCAAAATTATCCCAATTCATGATCGCGCTTTCTGCTTTATGGTCATGCATCGCATATTGTTCTCGCGCGAGCCCCCACGCTAAACCAGGCGTGGGAGCAATCGAGCCTTGGGCGTAAATTCCCATTTGATCAAACCGCGAAACGATATCTTTAAGCATCTCAGCTTCGCCGCCAAATAAATGCGCGCAACCGGTAATATCCAAAAACAGCCCTTGCGGTTTTCCAAACGGCGCATCAAGACCAATGAGAGGCGTATAGCGATCGGCCCAGTCAGCCAGCGCATTTAAAAAGGCCAAATCTGCCGCATCATCGCTTGCGATGATATCAAGATCAGGGCAGATCGCCCGCGCTTCGGTAACGCCTTGACCCTCGCGCAATTTATGCGCCTGAGCGTTCGTATCAAGAGCTGCCAACCGCATAGCGCCCTTTTGCTTTGCCACACATACCATGGGCGCAAATTTGGCTATCTCACTTTGTGTTTTATCCAAACGCCACGACGCGCCCCATCTCAGGCGCTTGATCCGATCCGTTGCCAGATAGGGAAATGCCACCGCCAATATCCGACGGTTGCTCTTGATGAAAATCGACTGAGTTGGAAGAGATGTTCTTGGATCTTGTGGTGAAAGAGTGGCTGTCATTGTTCCATTCCAAAATGAACGATTGCGGTGCTGGGTTTTTGCTTTTCTCTAAAGTGATCTGAAAGGCAGGGTTTGAAAGACTATTTGAAAACGCCCTTTGTGATGGCAAAGCCCGCAATGCTGCCGGCGCGGATTGCACACCAAGACGAAGACGCGCAGCTGTTGCTTCTTCTTCTCCGGCTTGGCGCAATAAAAAAAACGGACGCCCCGAGCTCTGCGCGCGTAAATGCAAACGCCGCGTACCGGCCATATCAAGATTTTGCGGATTGCCCCTTACTTCCAAAATGGTTGCCGCAACCGATTTTTGTTTGGCCGTCAATTCAGCAACCCAAAGCGCATCATGTAATGAGCGTGGTTGAATAAAAAGACATGTCGCAGGGTTAATGCCCAACGACATCAAGCCCGGTGGATATATCTGCCCACCTTCAAGGCGCGATGATGTTTCGCTGATAAAAATAATCGGCAAATCTTCATTATGCTTTTGCTTTAAAAAGCTCTGCATTTGATGCGCCAAAATCCAGGTAAAGGCACTTGCTGCCCCTGTTTGTCGCGTTTCTGACGATCTGATCTCTGTCAGCGCACCAAGATTAATCCCACCCGATAAAGCGGTATCTAAAGCAGGGTCATCAAATTGAAGAATGTCCTCATTATGCCTATTATTTTCATATTGTTTTGGTAACGTAACAAGATTTTGTGCATTATCTTTATCTGACTTAACGGACTGCGCAAACGAGGTATTATCAAAGCGAGCCATAGATCGCTTCTCAATTTTAGCTATCTTGTGCCGAAGACAATCTAAATCCTTGCGTATCAGATCTGGGCGTATCAGATCTTCGCGCGCCAGACTTGCGCGCATTTGCTGCTGTCGCATAGCACGTTCACCCCGTTCTATAATGTTCACTATTTGTTCTA
>JAHDFS010000151.1 GCA_020628035.1 Rhizobiaceae bacterium | reverse complement strand
ACTAAAATCTGCGCATCACATTGTCGACTGCCTCGAGTGCACCTTCAAGGAACCCACCAAATTGCGGCGCGGTTTCGGTTGAAGAGAAGAAGAGCCGGTTTTGCCAATCGCCTTCGTTAATCGAAATTCCGTGATAATGCGGGTGGCTTTGTGGGCCATTCGCATCGTCTTTAGTGGCAGTGTATGGATCCGCAGACCAGTCCTTGTAAAAAACCTCAATCGGAGATGCAGCACCTTCGCCAAATAGATTGATCAGCTGTTGTTTACAGGCCTCGATGATAATTGCATCTTGCCCCTTTCGCGCCTGCGCCGGCAGACCTAAAAAGCCAAAGATAGCGCCATGGCCTTTATTGACCGTTTCACTTTGTGGCGACGCATCGTGCATCTCCATCATAGGGCCTTTGTGGCTGATCGCATCTCCGGACAGATCCATTTCACGCCAAAATGGTTTGTCATAAACCGCAATGAACTTCGCATGCGCTGCCATCCAAGTTGGACAAGCGCGCATTTGTTGAATTGTCGGTTCGGGTAGGGGTGGTGAAAACTTCAAGTTATGTGCTGCCAAGCGGGGCGGGGCGCATATGATCACTTGTTTTGCACTTATATTTTCAACAGCCCCGTCGATCGTGACATGTATCTCGTCTTCACCCATTTTTATCTGCTGAACGGGCGATGAAAGTTTCAACTTGTCTTTCGGTAAGCGCGATACAAGCGCATCTATTAAGCGCGCCAAACCACCTTCGATGCGATGCGCGCCTTCCATAGTTGCCATGTCTAGATCTCGGCGAACTTGGCCGGATGGGTCTTCAAACACCAGTTTGCCTCTAGCAGCCTGATCAAAATAGGGAATATCCAATTCATCCAGCAGTTTGGCTATGCGCGATTGACCAGGCCAAAACCAAGCTGGACCCAAATCGAAATGCTCCGCACTATGCTCTATAGAAGGTGAAATGATACGCCCACCAAAACGCGCGCGTGCCTCAACCAGGAGATAACCGCGGCCTGCTCGCTCTAACTGCTGCGCCAGATAAAGACCTGACAAACCGCCGCCGATAATGAGTGTTTCAGTGTGAAGGGTCAATTTGGCTTAAAAACTTTCAGATGCTGGTCTTAGATCAAGTTCATGCGTCCAGGTTGATTTTGGCTGATGCGAGAGATCCAAATAAGCCTGAGCAATGTCGTCAGGCGACATCATTCGATCAAGATCCATGCCGTGTAATTCGCGACTTTTATTCGTATCGATGATGCCATCTAAAATCACATGGGCAACATGAACGCCTTTGGGTTGAAACTCGCGCGCTAATGATTGCGTAAGGCCGCGCAAAGCAAATTTAGCAGATGCAAAGGCTGAGAATTTATTTCCCCCACGCAATGAGGCGGTCGCACCTGATACAATAAATGAACCACCTCCGCCACGTATCATCGGAACCATGCTCGCGCGGGCTAAATTATGTGCGGATAAGACCATATTGCGCCAAATTTGCTCAAATTCATCCTCATCCATCTCCAAAAACGGTTTGATGGTGAGCTGAGCGGTGTTGTGAATAACAATTTTTGGCAGGCCGTATTTTTCAATTGCAGCTTCAACAGCGGCCTGCGTTTCCTTCATGGAAGACAAATCTGCTTGCAAAACGTCCACCGCACCAGATGGCTTGGAGCGGTTTATACCAACAGGATCGTAACCAGCATCAGAGAATTTTTGCATGAGACTTGCACCCAGGCCTTCGCCCGCTCCGGCAATCAGAACCAGCCCTGTTTTCGTCTTTGCATTTGTCATCTGATTACCTTTCTGAATGAAATTCATGCAAACTTGTTCTATCCTCCACCAGAGACGACGGTGGCCTTTACAAATTGTATATCTACCTCTAGATAGATAAAAAGGCAATTGGCTAATTTGAGAAATGCGACAATGAGCAAACGCGATGAAATTTTAGATGTGACGGAAGCGATGATCCGGCAAAAGGGCTACAACGCTGTGAGCGCACGTGAAGTCGCAACAGCAACAGGGATCAAATCATCAAGTGTGCATTACTACTTTCCGAATAAGACGGATATGGTCACTGCAGTGGTTGAGCGCTACACTGAAAAATTCCTTCAAAATCTCGGGCAGCCTTCAGAACTCTTTAACAAGGCTGGAGATAAATGCAGCGCTTCAGACGTCAAAGCACACTATATCGCAGCGTTTCGACACGCATTAATCCACGATAAAAAATTGTGTTTATGCGCAGTGTTAGGTGCAGAGTCCGGTGGCTTGCCGGAAGAGGTAAGTGCGCGAACCAATGTGTTTTTTCAAAGCAATATCAAATGGTTGGTCGCAGCATTAGAATCAACTTTTGACGAAGCTGAATCAAGTTCTCAATCACTTGAATCAAATCTTAAAGAAAGCTTAACAAACACCGCTATGCACATGTTGGCAGCCCTTGAAGGTGCGATGATCATTAGTCAAACGGCTGGAGATCTAACTATGTTTGATCGCGTGGCAAATGAGCTGTTATGATGGAGCTGAGCTGGACATTTTCTTAAAATTACCAAGTGCTGGCGGGAGAATATGGCGCCCTGCATCTGATTAAATCTCCTGAAATTCTGACATCTATCCATCCGCGCTTGAAAGCTGTATGTGTGATCCCCAACTACTGCAGACAGGCGATAATCCGTCACAAAGAATTCTACAAAGGCGCTGACCACAAAAGATTTAGCGCGATATGAAAGGCGACATGACATGAGTGAGAATACATATGTACCCCCAAAGGTTTGGACTTGGGAACAGGAAAATGGTGGTGAATGGGCCAGCATAAACGCGCCAACAGCTGGTGCACGCGAAGAAAAACCGCTCGAGGTTGGTAAACACCCATTCCAGCTTCATTCATTGGCAACGCCAAATGGCCAAAAAGTCACCATCATGTTTGAAGAACTGTTAGCACTGGGTGAGACCGGTGCGGAATATGATGCTTATCTCATCAATATCGGCAAGGGCGACCAATTTGGTTCAGGCTTTGTCGAACTTAACCCAAATTCCAAAATTCCAGCGCTGGAAGATCGTTCTGGCGATGAACCTGTTCGCATTTTTGAATCTGGTTCAATCCTTGTTCACTTGGCTGAAAAATTTGGTCACTTCCTTCCAAAAGAAGGTGCGAAACGCACTGAAGTGATGAACTGGTTGTTCTGGCAAATGGGTTCTGCCCCATATTTGGGTGGCGGCTTTGGTCATTTTTATGCTTATGCGCCTGAAAAGTTTGAATATCCAATCGATCGCTTCACAATGGAAACCAAGCGTCAGCTTGATGTGCTGGATAAGCAATTGGCTGAGAACAAGTTTATTGCTGGCGATGAATATTCGATTGCCGATATTGCGATTTGGCCTTGGTATGGTGGTTTGGTGCTCGGCAAACTCTATGATGCAGCTGAATTCTTGGATGTGAAATCCTATAAGAACGTTGTGCGCTGGGCTGAAGAAATTGCCGAACGTCCTGCGGTTAAACGCGGTATCATGGTCAATCGCGCCTGGGGTGATGACAAATCACAGCAATTGCCAGAGCGTCACGATGCATCAGATTTCGAATTGCGTACGGCTGATAAACTGGAAGACTAAGTCAGTATATTTTAAAACAAACTTGATGAGGCGAGGGAGCATATCTCTCGCCTTTTTTGTAGCGCGTTTACAGCCAACATTTGCATGAAACCCGTGTTTTTACCTATAATTTATGCAAATGGAGGTGAAAATGGCAGAAAATTGTAACGATCGTGTCGAATTTCGAAAATATAAACGAATGGGTGCTGTAAGCGTAAGCTCAGCTATTGAACGAAAGCCGAAGGGAGCACCACCGCCTCGAAAAAGTCTGTCGAAAATTGAAAAAGAGCTGACTTTTGAAATCGACACGCAAGTTTATGCACGCAACATGCGTCCTCGTCCTGATTGCAAAGAATGCGATCAATTTGCTGTGCTTCTTGGCGAGAAGATAGCTAGACGCGAAGTTAAATGGATTTGGAGTGAGAAATACCGATTAACTGACCCGAAGGGTAATGTCATCGAAGGTACGGCCAAATACATGGCCACCGGACGGGTGAACATCAGAATTAGGTTCTGGGACTATATTTGCGATGAGGCGTTTGGCAGCGATGCATCTGAATTCAACGCAGATGATCCAAATATACTCAATGACCGACCTTACAGCGAAGAAGAGATAAAAAAAGCTCTCGAAAACCTCAAAAAAGCCGATGATGCGCTTTGGAAATACAGCAAAGTTAAACCATTTGAGCCTTCTAATAACGATAAAAAGAAGAAACGAAAGAAAAAGAAGTCGAAAAAAGGTAAATAGGCGACGAAATTGTGGGAATTTTTGCCTGTTCGAGCAAGAAATGGGTGCGAAACGATCATCTTGGAATAAAATTGCTTTACTTGCGGCATTATCTCGTCACAAGAATTGATGATGTCTGATCAATTTATTCCCAAAAATGACAACATATTGTTGGGCGCTGCATTGTTTTCAAGCGCCATGTTGTTGATCCCCGGCTTGGATGCCATAGCAAAATATCTTGCACAAGATATGTCGCCGCTCTATGTCAGCTGGGCGCGTTATCTTGCGGCTGCGATCATGATTATTCCGTTTGGTATTCGAAAATTCGGAACAGGAATTTTCCCTAAACGAAATTTGAAATCACATTTCATGCGCACATTTTTCATTGTGGTTGCCATGTTATTTTTCTTCGTCTCGCTATCAACAACACCACTGGCAACTGCATCCGCTGTCACCATGATCGCACCCATTGTTGCCACCTTGGCTGCGGTTTATTTGCTTGGAGAGCGTTTTACCTGGCCCAAACTTGCAGCATTGGTGATGGGCTTCATCGGCGCGATGATCATCATCAATCCGACCGTTGAGATCCAGATCGGCACCATTTTTGCCGCCTTAACTGGCTTGTTTTATGGCATGTATATTGTCACGACCCGCATGACAGCTAAGCAAAGCGACCCGTTAAAAACACTAACATTTCAATGTGTTGTTGGTGCATTGATGCTCACACCATTGGCGCTTTATGCATGGGATACGCCGACGCAAACTGAATTTTTGCTAATTTTGGCCATGGGCGTGGTCTCGCTTACGGCTCATGGCTTAACTTTACTCGCGTTTCAATATGCGCAAACGTCAACCTTGTCACCGCTGGTTTATCTCGAAGTCGTCAGCGCTGTGTTTCTAGGCTATGTGATCTTTGCAGATGTTCCAACAATCAGCTTCTGGATCGGAGCTGCATTTATTATCATCGGCGGATTAAGCGCAACCATGGGACGGGCAAAATCAAAACCGTTGCGCTGATAAACTCACGCTAAATGTTTCTTCATGATCTTTAAAAATGCCTGCACTTTGGGAGATCTGTGAAGATCGACATGGGTGAGGGCCCAGCTGCGCGTCAGCCATTCTGCTTGCGGAGGCATGATCTCAAGAATTTCGTCATTTTGTTCGGCTTCAACGGCGGTTAGAAACCCGATCCCATTTCCCAAATGCACCGCGCGATTGTTGATCGGGATATGATTGGATGTAAATGCCATGGCTTTCTTTGGGACATGATCAACAAGCCATTTAAGCGCCGGTGCACGTGGGTTTTCAACATTGGTGCCGACGAAATGATGATCGCCGAATTCGGCAATTTTAGATGGTTTCCCATAGCGCTTGATATAGGTTTTTGAGGCGTAAAGCCCGACAGGTATCTCAACAAAAGGCATCACCACATTATCAGGATCCTGCGGCTTTGGACCGGCGCGAAAGGCGATATGTGCTTCGCCATATTCAAGTTTAACCAGTGCATTACTGGCATGAAAATGCGTGGTGACTTGCGGATGATCTGCCCGAAAGTCTGCCAGCATCGGCAAAATCGAATGCGCCAAGGCATCAATAGATGTGACCACAAATTCCCCCGTCAGTTCATCCGATGTGCGGTTGGCAATGCGCTGCAACTGTGCAAATTGCTCATCCGTTGCATCGGCAATGCGCAAGAGTTCCCGCCCAAGTTCGGTTGAGGTGAAACCCCGCGCGTGACGTTGGAATAGTTTGCCGCCCAATTGTGCTTCGAGGGCATCGATATGTCGGTTGACAGTTGCGCGGTGCACACCAAGCTCTTCAGCTGCTTTGCTGATCGTGCCTAAACGCGCCACACAGGCCGCCGTTCTGATCTCGTTCCAATTGTCCATTTTCACATCCAATTCATATGTCGCATAAATGCGCATATCATGCGCTTTTCGGTGTCTATGATAGATAAATATTATATGCGATACAAGCGCCAACACAATAATTCTATGAAGGAAATTCGTTATGCAGGTGCTTGCTTTCGCTGCCACAAACAGCAAAAATTCAATTAATAAACAATTGGTTATCCATGCAACGGATGTCTTGAAATCAGATTTTGACACATCGGCCGAAATCGAGGTGATCGACCTTAATGATTATGAGATGCCGATTTATTCCATTGATCGTCAAAACGAAGATGGTGTGCATCCATTAGCGCAGAAATTTTTTGATAAGATCACAGAAGCCGATGCGATTATCATTTCGTTTGCCGAATATAATGGCAACTATACAAGCGCCTATAAGAATGTCTTTGACTGGGCGTCACGCATTAAAATGGCTGTGTTTCAAGATAAGCCGGTGATGCATATGTCAGCGTCCATCGGGCCAAATGGCGGTGCCAATGTCCTATCGATCGCGGATAAATCAGCACCATTCTTCAAAGCTGACCTTAAAGGCAGCTTCTCTGTCGGCCCATTCGCCGAAAAATTCGACCAAGAACAGGGTGTCCTAAAGGATGCAGACCTTTCTGCCAAACTCCGCGAAGGCGTGGAAGCATTGGTCGACGCCCATTACGCAAATATAAAACTCGCCAGCTAGCCATTATCCGAGCTAGCCGCATATTAGGAGACGTCACATGTCTGACAAAACAATAGGGTTATTCTTAAAAATTTCCGCCGTCCTTTGGGTCGTTTGGGGTCTCGTTCATATGTTGGCTGGTGTGTTGACTATTTCCAATTCAGGTGCTGCAGCCATCGGCGGCATTGCTGATGCGGTGGATCCGGCAACACTTGTGGGTGATTATCCTGCAGCGATGGATGCAATCATCAATCAGCACGGATTTAACCTCTTTTGGATCGGCGCTGTGACGTTAATTGCAGCCTATTACATTTGGAAACGCTCACCAGCGGCGATCTTTATCGCAGCACTTGTCGGCGGCTTGGCTGATATCGGCTATTTCATCTTTATGGATCTAGGCGGCTATGTGAATTTCATGCCGGGTACCGTAATGACGCTCTTCTCAGCAACCGCTGTGATCCTGACTTTCACAGCCTATTTCAAAGGTATAAAAAACGCTTAATCAATCAGCTAAATCATGATTGATTTGCAAAAATGCGCGCCACAATTCGGCGCGCAACTGGCGCGAAAAACA
>JAHDFS010000014.1 GCA_020628035.1 Rhizobiaceae bacterium | reverse complement strand
GCGATGGAAATAGCTGGCAGGAACTTAACGCTGATTTCCAAATAGAAAACAATACAGTAGCCGCGTCCGTGTCATCTTTACCAGTAGGCGAAACTTCGATTGAAGACGCAACCAAGAATTTTGAACGGGTTCAAAAGCGCTTAAAGGCAAAGGTTGGTCAGGAAGTTTACACCTCTTGGTTCGGTCGATTGAAACTTCATTCCGCTTCTCGCAACGTCTATCGCCTCTCAGTTCCCACCACATTTTTGAAATCTTGGATCAACAATAAGTATCTTGATGTCATCACTGAATTATTTCAGACCGAAGATGACGCCATCATGAAAGTTGAGATTGTTGTTCGCTCAGCAACACGCATTCCAACCGCTAATATGACCTCTGATGCTGATGATGCGCCGAAACAACTAAAGGGTCCATCTACGCGTTCAGAAGAGACAAATTCTGCGACCCCAAATCGTATGTTTGCATTGGACCCTAAAAGCAATGTCCAACGTGCTGATGCATCCGGTGCCAAGGTTATTGGCTCGCCCTTAGATAATCGTTTTGATTTTTCGACTTATATAGAAGGCGCATCCAACCGCGTAGCGCTTGCTGCGGCGAAGACAATCTCTGAGTCCGGTATGGGTGCCATCAGGTTTAATCCGTTGTTTATCCATAGTAATGTTGGCTTGGGTAAAACGCACCTTTTGCAATCCATTGCGGCGGCAGCAAGTCATAATAACCCTTCAACGCGGGTTGTTTACCTAACGGCTGAATATTTCATGTGGCGCTTTGCATCGGCTATTCGTGATAAAGATGCTTTGTCATTTAAAGAATCTCTCCGTGACATTGATCTTTTAATCATCGACGACATGCAATTCCTCCAGGGCAAATCCATCCAGAATGAATTTTGCCACTTGCTCAACATGTTGCTCGATTCTGCCAAGCAAGTTGTTGTTGCTGCAGATAGAGCACCATGGGAGCTTGAATCTCTTGATCCGCGTGTTCGCTCACGTCTTCAAGGCGGTGTGGCAATTGAGATTGAAGCACCTGATTACGAAATGCGCTTGCGTATTTTGAAGAATCGCTTGGAAATGGCGCAACAAAATGATCCGAGCCTGGATATTCCTGAAGCAATTTTGGCGCATGTTGCCAATACGATTACATCGAGCGGCCGCGAGCTAGAGGGAGCATTTAACCAGCTTATGTTCCGCCGCAGTTTTGAGCCTGATCTAGATATTGAGCGCGTGGATGCGTTGCTAGGACACCTTGTGAATACTGGGGAACCTAAACGTGTGCGGATCGAAGACATCCAGCGCGTTGTGTCCCGCCATTTCAATGTTTCTCGTCAAGAGCTGGTTTCAAACCGTCGTACCCGCGTGATCGTTAAACCACGTCAAATCGCAATGTATTTGGCTAAGACTATGACACCACGTTCCTTCCCAGAGATTGGGCGTCGATTTGGCGGTCGTGATCACACCACCGTTCTTCACGCTGTTCGTAAAATTGAAGACTTGATGAACAAGGATTCAAAACTATCGCACGAAGTTGAGCTGCTTAAGCGTCTGATCAACGAATAATCATCCGCTAATCATCCCTTGGCCGCCCAAAGCGGTCATAACTTGGGCCATTACTGGGGAAAGCATATCCTATATATTTTGTTTCTCTTGCATTTCACCAAGGGAATCGGCAAATTACAAATCCGGTTGTGCGATGCAATCAGGAAGCTTAATTTATGCTTCGTCCGAAATTTGGCTGACACTGGCTTCAACAATATTGGTGTATGATCATGCGTGTTACTTTAGAGCGTTCAAACCTGTTAAAATCTCTCAACCACGTCCATCGTGTTGTTGAGCGTCGCAACACCATTCCGATCTTGTCCAATGTGCTTTTGCGGGCCAATGAAGCCAGCCTTGAAATGAAGGCAACCGACCTTGATCTCGAGATCACAGAAGCAACGGCTGCAATGGTCGAGCAAGCGGGCGCAACCACAGTACCTGCGCATTTGCTTTATGACATTGTCCGAAAATTGCCCGATGGCGCTGAGGTGCTTTTATCAACCGATGCGGACGGGAAAACCATGACAGTTGCATCCGGTCGGTCAAACTTCTCTTTGCAATGCTTGTCAGAAGCGGACTTCCCTGATCTGCCAGCAGGTGCTTTCAGCAACACATTCCGTATTGCGTCCACCGATATTAAAATGCTGATTGATCGCACACAATTTGCGATCTCAACCGAAGAAACACGCTATTATCTCAACGGTATTTTTATTCACACCATTGATACCGAAAATGGTTTAAAGCTTCGTGCGGTGGCGACAGATGGTCACCGTCTTGCACGCGCAGATATTGACGCGCCAAGCGGGTCTGAAGGCATGCCAGGCATTATTATCCCGCGCAAAACCGTGGGTGAACTGCAAAAACTTGTCGATGATCCGGATCTATCCATCACGTTCGAAGTATCTGAGGCAAAAATTCGCCTGACCATTGGAAGCGTTGTGATGACATCAAAGCTGATCGATGGCACCTTCCCCGACTACCAGCGTGTGATCCCATCAGGAAATGACAAGAAACTCTCGCTTGATTGCGCTGTATTCTCGCAGGCCGTGGACCGGGTTTCGACCATTTCATCTGAACGTGGCCGCGCGGTTAAACTCGCACTGTCTGATGGACAACTCACATTAACCGTCAATAATCCAGATTCTGGTACTGCGACGGAAGAACTGGCCGTGGGCTATGATGATGACCCGATTGATATTGGCTTTAATGCGAAATATTTGCTCGACATCACCAACCAACTTTCCGGAACGGATGCAGTCTTTTTGCTCGCTGATCCGGGTTCGCCAACGCTGGTTCATGACACAGCTGGTGATGATGCGCTTTATGTCCTCATGCCTATGCGGGTTTAATGGCTCTTTTGTAATTGACCGATAAAGTTTATATCACCCAACTCAAACTTGATAAGTTTCGAAACTATGTAAGCCTCAAACAGGATTTCAGTTTTCGGCATGTGGTTCTAACGGGTGAAAATGGCTCGGGCAAAACCAATTTAATGGAAGCGGTATCGCTTTTAACGCCTGGCCGTGGCATCCGACGCAGTGCCTATGTTGATTTTCCATATCGATCTACAGATGATCAAAATGAAGGTTCAGCGGGCAACAGCGCGTTTTCTGTCTTCGCCAAGATTGAAGGCATGTGCGGCGAGGTTGATATTGGGACCGGCCTTAGCTTAGATGAGCCAGGCTCGCGCCGCATTCGCATTAATGGCACCAACACAAAAACCAATGATGAATTATTAGATCACGCACGTATTTTGTGGCTCACCCCAGCCATGGACGGGCTATTTACTGGCGGAGCTGGAGATCGAAGACGCTTTTTAGATCGTTTGGTTCTTGCCATTGATCCAAGCCATGGCAAGCGGTCATTGTCTTATGAGCGGGCGATGCGCAGCCGCAATAAACTTTTATCCGAAGGCAGAATTGATCCTGTCTGGCTCGATGGCATCGAACAACAAATGGCAGAGCTTGGGATCGCCATTGCTGCAGCCAGACACGAATTTATCAATATGTTGAGCGGCTTGGTGAACGTCAATTCAGAAGATGAGAGCTTCCCCAAAGCACTGCTGAGCCTTGAAGGATTTGACATGGGCGCGGGGGATGAACCGGCCGTTGATAAAGAACAGAACTTTATTGAATATTTGCGCGATACGCGTCATCGCGATGCGGCAGCCGGCAGATCACTGACTGGCCCTCACAAAGCAGATCTCATTGTGTTTCATGATAAAAAGAACATGCCGGCGGGAAGCTGTTCAACTGGAGAGCAAAAAGCGCTTTTGATCGGCTTGATACTCGCGCATGCGCGCTTGGTCAAAAACCTCACCGGATATGCACCAATCCTATTGTTGGACGAAATCGCTGCGCATTTGGATGAAAAACGCCGCGCGGCATTATTTGATCTCATTGACAATTTAAACTGTCAGGCCTTTATGACCGGAACCGATCGCGATATGTTTAAAGCACTGGGCGAGCGCGCTCAGTATTTTAATGTATCAGATGGACAACTTTCTAAAGTTGGTTAGGCAGCGCAGATGAGTGAACAGCTAAACAGTTCTGAGATTGAACGTTATGCGCGCCATATTATTTTGCCTGAAATTGGTGGCATTGGTCAGCAAAAGTTAAAAGCAGCAAAGGTTGCCGTTTTAGGTGCTGGTGGTCTCGGCTCACCCGTTATTGCCTATCTTGCAGCCGCGGGAATTGGAACCATTGGCGTCATTGATGATGATCAAGTTTCGCTCTCTAATTTACAACGCCAGATTATTCATGACAGCGATCAATTGGACCTATCAAAGGTTAAAAGCGCTGCGCAAAGCATAAAACGCATCAATCCAAATGTTGCGGTTCATGAACATAATCTCAGGCTTACCAATGAGAATGCGCAAGACCTACTTTCTGCCTATGATTTGGTTGTTGATGGCGCCGATCATTTTGCAACGCGTTATATATTGGCAGATGCTGCTTCGGCGTTGAAAATTCCGATGGTGATGGCCGCTGTTGGTCGGTTTGATGGTTCGATCACTGTGTTCAAACCTTATGAGAATGACAATCCATCGATTTACGATCTTTATCCAGATGCCCCGCCAGATGGCTTGTTGCCATCCTGTGCTGAAGCAGGGATTATAGGCGCGTTAACCGGTGTCATTGGGACGCTGCAAGCGATGGAAGTGATCAAACTTATCACTGGTATTGGCGATCCCCTGGTTGGGCGCCTTATGCTTTATGATGGGTTGGCGGCGCGATTTGACGAAATTCATTATGCGCGGCTGAACAAAAGTTAATCTTCCAAGCACTGATCTTGCCAAATCGTAATGCTAGATGACCGCATTGTAACTTGAGTTCAATGTGGCTTCGCAACATCCTCTAACTGTCAAAACAACATTTAAGAGGATCAAGATTATGAAGACAGTTCAAACACTTATCGTAGCGGCAATGGCAGGTTTGATCGCAGCAGCATCTGTTCAAGCTGCCACAATGAAACGAAATGACCCCAAACGCCCAGTGGCTGCAATTGCAGCAGACCTTGATATAACAACGCAGCAATTTGTTGATTGTTTTGCCAATGTGAACCCTGCCCCAAAAGGCACTAAAGCATCTGGTGCGCGTGAACGCGCTAATAAAGCAATTTTACTCCCGTGTCTTCAAGATGCCAATCCGTCGATTACCAACGCCAAATTAGACAGTGTGATGGATAAATATCGCCCTGAAGGCCGTGTGGCTGGAAACTAAAATTTCTAAGTAACAAAAAACCGACCGGATCATGCAAATCCGGTCGGTTTTCTTATTCGGTTCAGATTTAGTTGACGACTTTGCGGCACAAAAGCGTGTTGTCAGTTTCAAGGTCTGAACCCCAAATCAGCTTCGCATTGCTGTCCCATTTGATACGGTCATAACCATCTTTTGGGCTCACCTCACGCTCTGTATATTCGCTGGCATTCATCCAAGATGAATCGTCAAATGAGGCTGATTTCCATCCATCTGGCTCAGCTGCTTGTGTAAATCCACACTTACCAGATCCTGCAACTGGATTGCGCTCTTTCTCACATGTTCTGTCAGATGGTCCATTATGTGTGACCATGCATTTCCAGCTGGAATCTGTCACTGCGATGGTTTGTCCAGCACCATCTTTAAAATGCGCGATAAAGCCACCATCACCCATTTGCTGTTTGCGAGTGCCGATATATTCAAGACCGGTATCATTCTCTTTAAAGTCTTTGACAACAAAGTTTAAAACAAATGGACGTTCTGCCTGAAAAGAAAAGCTTTCGGAGTTGAACGACCGCTCCGTTGTGATTGGTACGGAATCCTCGGCGATTTTTGTCTCGCCTGAGTAAAATGAAAACCAGTTATCTGCCCAGACATCAACATTGATTGTCTCAGCATGTGCCGCACCCATTAGGCCTGCGCAAATACAAGCAGTTGAAATAAGTTTTTTCATCGTAATTTTATCCTGAAATATGCCACCAACAATGTCACGATATCGCAAGCATTGGATCTACCCAAGTTAATCTTTGTTTAGGTTTGTAACCTTGTTATTACAACTCGGCAGTTACAAATCAGCCATTGTCAGGGAGCACCATATCTGGTGGTCTGTGTCCATCAAAGAAGGTGCGAATATTGATAATGACCGCATTGCCCATATCGATCCGACCTTCAATCGTTGCGGATCCCATATGTGGCATGATGGTAACCTTGCCATTTTTGGCGAGCTGAACCAGTTTCTCGTTCACCGAAGGCTCATGCTCAAATACATCTAAGCCAGCACCAGCGATCTTTTCATCTTGCAATGCTCTTATCATCGCATCTTCGTCAATGATTTCGCCGCGGGCTGTGTTCACGATATAACTGCCTGGCTTCATCAATGCGATGCGCTCAGCTGAAAGTAAGTGATAGGTTTCAGGAGTTGAGGGGCAATTGACGGACACGATATCGACCGTTTTGAGCATCTCATCAAGATCCGTCCAATGCGTGGCCTCAAGTTGATCGTGTGTTGTTTTATCGATCTTCTGACGATTGTGATAATGGATATCAAGGCCAAAAGCCTTTGCGCGTTTTGCCACCGCCGCGCCAACACGACCCATGCCAATGATGCCAAGTTTTTTGCCATAAATTGAACGGCCAAGCATCCATGTGGGCGACCAACCCTGCCAAGGTTCACCGCTTGTAAGCACCTGCGCACCTTCAACAATTCGGCGCGGCACAGCTAAGATTAATGCAAGCGTCATATCTGCTGTGTCTTCATCCAGCACATTAGCGGTATTTGTGACAATGATCCCTTTATCGCGTGCAGCTTTGACATCGATATTGTCGACACCATTGCCAAAATTGGTGATCAATTTCAACGATGGGCCAGCTTGACTGATCAAATCGGCATCTATGACGTCCGATACCGTTGGCACCAAAACATCCACATTCTTGATCGCCGACAGCAATTCAGGTCGACTTCGCGGCTGATCTGTAATATTCATTTCCACATCAAAAAGTTCCATCATCCGCTGTTCAACAGGATCAGGAAGTTTGCGAGTGATATAAACTTTTGGTTTTTGCTTTGCAGCCACGAGAGATCAAACCTTTTGTAAACAAATCTTTAACCAAGATGCGAGAATATTGTGATCTGGAAAAACTAACGCTTACTATTCTCTAACAGACCTTTGCATAATGACAACAAAAACTCGCCATATAATTTCTGTTTTTTGCGTAAGTGCACTCACTTTTGTCACTTTTGGTCCGATCGGTAGCTATGCACAAACATCTCAGAAAGGTGCAAGCGGCTTACCAATACCTCGCTTTGTGAGCTTAAAAGCAAAGCGTGTGAATATGCGCGTCGGACCGGGACAAAGCTATAAAGTCGCCTGGCTTTATACCAAATCTTCAATCCCAATGGAAATCATCCAAGAATATGATAACTGGCGCCGTGTTCGTGACTTTGAGGGAACAGAAGGCTGGGTTTTCCATTCGCTATTAAGCGGTGAGAGAAGTGCTGTGGCCGCGCCTTGGATGCGTGGTAAGTCACCGATTTCTTACATAAATGTCCATGCCGACGCCACTGAAAACAGCGCGATTAAAGCTAAGTTGGAGCCTGGCGTGATCGCCAAGATCGAGCAGTGCAATGGCGAGTGGTGCGAGATCAGCGTCGATAATATTGAAGGCTGGGCATCGCAGGAAGAATTATGGGGCGTATACCCCAATGAAGCCTTTAATTAGATCTTTGACTAAGGCTTAAGTTTTTGGACGCAAACGAACGATCACATCGACATTTGCGATTTCCATGCCTTCAGGAACTTCTGGCAATCCAAGAACGTTAATATCGCTGGAATCAATATCCATCACCTCATCGCTGCCATCAATTATGTAATGATGATGATCAGAGACATTGGTGTCGAAATAGGTTTTGTTAGAATCCACCGATAATACGCGCAACATGCCCGCGTCTTTAAAGCGGTGAAGCGTGTTGTAAATGGTGGCTAAAGAGCAAGATAATCCGCTCTGAGAGGCATCATCTTGTAATTGTTCTGCCGTTAGGTGGCGATCACCGCGCTCGAAAATAAGTTCTGCGAGCGCAACACGCTGGCGCGTTGGGCGCAATCCAACAGAACGAAGACGCGTTGCGGACAAGCAATCACATGTGGATGCGTCCTTACAATTGCCATCTTTTTCTTTATTTGAAGTCATTCACTTCTAACCTAAATACAAAATTCCTACATATGCATATAACTTTTCTGGGATTAGCATGCAATAGTTTCTATAATTCGTTACTTTCTGCCCTTTAACACTAGTTTATATGATCATGTTGAGTTATTCGGGTAGATAATTTTTAAGATTTTAGTATGTTCGCGCGACTTGCAGGAAATTCGTTCGAATATGGACTTACAAAGATGTAAGTTTGAGAATATGGGAGATAGTTTTTTGACAACAGACAGGCAGTCCAGTTTCACTTATGAAGAAATTCTCACATGTAGCCATGGTGAGATGTTCGGTGAAGGCAATGCGCAATTACCATTGCCACCAATGTTGATGGTAAACCGAATTACCAATATTTCTGAAACTGGTGGCGAGCATGATAAAGGTGTCATCCGCGCTGAATTTGATATTCATCCAGACCTTTGGTTTTTCCCATGCCATTTTGAAGGTGACCCTGTGATGCCTGGTTGTCTTGGTCTTGACGCCTTGTGGCAGCTTACCGGTTTTTATCTCGGATGGTTGGGTGAGCCTGGAAAGGGTCGCGCCATTTCCACAGGTGAAGTGAAATTCACAGGGATGATCACACCAGAGACCAAACTCGTTGAATTTGGAATTGATTTCAAACGCGTTTTACGTGGCCGATTGGTCCTTGGTATCGCTGATGGCTGGGTTAAGGCCGATGGCGAAACTGTGTTCACCGCAAAAGACCTACGCGTTGGTCTATTTAAAGAAAAAGCATAAAATTTCTGGGTCCTACCAAACAATATTGGTGATTTAGAACCCAAACGGAGAGGGTAATATATGAGGCGTGTAGTTGTGACAGGAATGGGGATTATTTCCTCAATCGGCACTGGAGTTGATGAAGTACGCTCTTCATTAAGAGAAGCAAAATCAGGTATCACATTTTCAGAAAGTTTCGCAGAACACGGCTTCCGAAGCCAAGTTTGGGGCGAACCAAATCTTGTTGATCCATCCGAACTTGTCGATCGCCGAGCTATGCGGTTTTTATCACGGGCAGGTGCATGGAGCCACCTTGCGATGATTGAAGCCCTTGAGGATTCTGGTCTTGAAGATAGCGACATTACAAACGAACGCACAGGTATTGTTGTGGGTTCAGGTGGTGCTGACACAAACCAAATCCTAACGGCCGCGAATATTGTGCAGGAAAAAGGTAGCCCGAAACGCATTGGACCATTTGCTGTGCCAAAAGCGATGAGTTCAACAGCATCTGCTACACTTGCAACCTGGTTTAAAATCCACGGTGTGAATTACTCAATTTCATCTGCATGTTCGACATCTGCACACTGTATTGGTAACGCGACTGAGCTGATCCAATGGGGCAAGCAAGATGTTGTGATCGCGGGTGGTCACGAAGACCTACATTGGTCCATGTCATGTTTGTTTGACGCAATGGGCGCAATGTCATCAAAGCACAATGACAACGCTTCCAGCGCATCTCGTGCTTATGATGCAACTCGTGACGGCTTTGTGATTGCTGGTGGTGCAGGGATCGTGATTTTGGAAGAACTCGAGCACGCAAAAGCACGCGGCGCGAAGATTTACGGTGAGATCGTCGGTTATGGCGCGACATCTGATGGCTTTGACATGGTGGCACCTTCTGGCGAAGGCGCCGTGCGTTCCATGAAAATGGCTATTTCAACGGTTGATAGCGACGTCGATTATGTCAACACGCACGGCACATCCACAGGCGTTGGTGACATTAAAGAGATTGGGGCGATTAAAGAAGTCTTTGGCGAAAAACTTCCGCATATCCAATCAACAAAATCACTGACCGGCCATTCGCTTGGGGCAACCGGTGTACAAGAAGCGATTTATACATTGCTGATGATGAACGGCAATTTCATTGGTGAAAGTGCCCATATCACCGAGATCGATCCTGAATTTGCGGATGTGCCGATTGTGCGCAAACGCATTGATGACGCGAAAATCGATACAGCGATTTCAAACTCATTTGGCTTTGGCGGCACAAATGCGACACTCGCGATGCGCCGCTATAACGGTTAGGGGGCTGTTATGAGCATGGTTATGAAGGGTAAACGTGGCATCGTCATGGGCGTTGCTAACGATCATTCGCTTGCATGGGGTATTGCCAAAGCACTTGGCGATGCTGGTGCTGAAGTGGCATTTACCTATCAAGGTGAAGCCTTTGGCAAACGGGTTAAACCTTTGGCCGAATCAATTGGTTCTGATCTTCTAATTCCATGCGATGTGGAAGATTTAGACAGTGTAGATGCGGTGTTTAAAACCGTTGAAGAAAAATGGGGCGGGCTCGATTTTATCGTCCACGCTATTGGCTTCTCTGACCGCAATGAACTTAAAGGGCTTTATGCCAATACCACACGCGAGAACTTTACCAAAACCATGGTCATTTCTTGCTTCTCTTTCACGGAAGTTGCCAAACGCGCAGCGAACCTCATGAAAGATGGCGGTTCAATGCTGACATTAACCTATGCCGGTTCAACGCGCGTTATGCCCAATTACAATGTCATGGGTGTTGCAAAAGCTGCGCTTGAAGCCAGTGTTCGTTATTTGGCTGCTGATTACGGCCCGCAAGGTATCCGCGTGAACGCAATTTCTGCAGGACCTGTGAGAACACTTGCCGGTGCAGGCATTGGGGATGCACGCGCTATGTATTCCTGGCAGCAAAAGAATTCGCCGTTGCGCCGCTCGATCCAGATTGAGCATGTGGGGCAATCTGCACTTTATCTCCTATCTGACATGTCTTATGGCGTCACTGGAGAAGTGCATATGGTGGATTCAGGCTATCACGTGACATCCATGCCGACGCTAGAAACACTGAGCGAAATGGATGAGAAATAGCGCGCCCTAATCCGGCGTTCTATTCAATTGGATCCGCAATTATAGCAATTGTTTTCGTCGCTCAGCCTGTGCTTCGCGTACGGCCGATAATGTCTGCGCATAGGTGTTTGTGCTGGTGTGAATTTTCACACCAAGCGTCTTTGACTTCTGCCAGGTAACTTCGCCATGGATGAAACCCATCTCGCGTGTGTAGATGGAAACTTCATCACCGGTTTTGACCTGAAGATCTTTAGCCATTGTCACCCGCATACCAAGCTCAGACAGATCAGTAATATAAGCAAAAGCTTTGCCTAATGGTGCACTAATTGCTGCAGCCATTTGCATCCGCTCTCGACGACGCGCACGACGCCTTTTTTCACCAATAAACATTGCCATTTTCATCTATCCGATTCGATAATCTGCCGTTGAAATCTAATAATTGAGGGTAAAGATGCGGTAAAAGAATCCCCCTTCATTTTGCTTCAAAAAGTGTTTCAAATCCTGACCAAATCATCCGCTTACCATCAAATGGCATCTCATCGAACATCTCCCACCGCGGATCGGTTTCCATCTTTTTCACGGCTTCGTCATAGGTCTGTTTATCTGGCCACTCGATCCAAGAAAATATAACGTTCTCATCATCTGTTGCCTGAACGGATTTTTTAAAGTCTGTGACCTTGCCCTCGATGAGATTATCGCCCCAACCTTCCATAATGCGAACAGCACCATATTCCATAAATATCGGTGCCGATTTTACCGACAGCTCGTGATATTCTTGTTTTTTATCAAATGGAACTGGGATCAGCATCCCTTGGATATATGACATTTAGACCTCCCATATTATCAAGCGAGCTCAGATCATATCAAATATTCTAGACCAATACATCATCTGGGCGAGTTACGTTGATGCGCTAACCCAACGCGACCAATCTTCGAGCTTCCCCCGCGCGTCTTTAAGTTTGCCTTCCTTGATCTCCGATGTGCCGACATCATCGGGATAGATGAAGATTGCACCTAACAAAATTTCGCAGAGCGGAATATCAAAACGGTCAAAAATAACTGGTGTGCGTAATATGCCGCCACTTGACCAATAGGTGCGGTATCCGCTTTCTGTCGCAAGCAATATTAAGTTCTGCGCTGCCGCAGAAGCTGCAGCAATATGCTCCATATTACGTTCTGTGCCCTCAAACATCAGCTGGTCATCGGAACACTGATCAGGCGTCCAGGTTGCCAGAACCAATGCATCACATGCGGCTAGCATGTTTAATATCTTACCAGCCTCTGGAGCTGATAATTTTAATTCAGACAGAAGTTCGCGGCAGTCATCTGCATCTAACTTATACATCCGCCATGGGACTTGCGAGGTTAGTTTTTCGCGATGTAGACGTTCCGCCTGATAGTGAAATGGTGCATTTCCGGCAGCTTCAATCCAAGCGTCAATTTTATCCTTTTTAAGGCCCGAAGGTTTTAAAGGATGGTCTATGTCACCCAACACCTTACTGGTCTGACGGCTTGCAATAATCTGTTGAAGTTCACTTTTGCCAGACATTGTCCCCTCCATTTTGCGACCAGGCGTTCATTTCCTTTATCGAAAAAAAACGCTCTCTGAAAGCAAATATGAAGAAGCAGGCGACAAATATGAGAGGTGTGAGCGGCAAACCGATTAATCCAAGTGGAAATACGATAACGCATGTAAGACCAACAAAGAGGAAGAATGCAGCTTCACGCGTTGAATGTCCGATTGCCCAAACCGCATAAAAGGCGCAGATGGTGACCAATGCACCCATGTCATAGATGAACGCGTATGGCGTTAAGATAAACGTTCCAAGCAGTGTTAAGAATATGCGATTCAACTCGAATTTTTCCCGGTATATAGCCCAGAGAATGAAAGGGAAAAGGCATCCACTGATAACGAAGTGGACATTGAGGGATGTGTATGAATACAAATCCAATACCCGCAAACTTGCAAAGATACTTGGCATCATTCGTAAAAATGATCCGCTCCAATCATGCATGATGGACGCCTGGTACGGGATTGTGTGGACCATATAATCCACCCAATCATCTAAACCGAAGAACAATATTGATAAAACAATCAGCATAATCGTGAAAAAAACCGACCAAAAAATGGCTCTCCAGGCAGAGGCAATTATCATAAGAAATGGCAGTAATATTCCAAGTTGCGGTTTGAGGGTGAGCACCGCAAAACAGAAGCCGGCGATTACGGACGATCGTTTCAAATAATATAGACCCAGCAGGGCAAGCGCCGCGAAATGGAACCCATTTTGCAAGATATACAACATCATAATGGCAAAAGGGATGTGCAGTATCCAAAACAAGGATGTGTAGCGCGTGTCGGCAAAATTCTGAATATATTTATTCGCTGCTAAAATATGGAGGCAAATTCCAACAGAGAAAAAAACCAAAACTGCGCTTTTATAAGACAAAAACCCCAACGGCCATAAGAATAAAAGCGTATGCGGCGGATATGACCAGTTCCGTATGGATGCGTCGTTTCCCAAAGCATCCCTGACATATGGGAAGTAGCTTTCAAATTGATACAAATTTTGTGATTCACCCTTAACGGTGAGCGTCGCTGCAATCCAATAGTTTAAAAAATCCCGGTCACCTAGGTTTGTTTGTATCCCAGGTTTATAGAACTCGAACACCATGGCGCCAAAACCCGGCGCCCAAAATATGGCACCAATCGTAATTACAACTAATATGAGAAGCTTAACACTTGTTGACATAACACACGTAACTCCAGAAAGATTGTTTTAAACTTAATGGGTTACAGATACCAAAACCTTAATAATCGGGGATTTTACCTAATTTTTTTGACAAATTTGCTTAGACATATTTTTAAAAACACAACTTTTTAGACGCATTTTCTAATGGGTCCAATCTCATTAAAATTTTAATCTCTTCATTATCTGAAACAAAATGTCTTTCTGATAAAGATATAGGTCGCTAATCAAATAAAGAATGCTATGGGGCGGGCAGATGGACCTACCAGAAATTGGATATATTCATTATGCAGCAGCGCTTGTGATCGCTGCGATCATTGGCTTTATTGCCCATGTTTTGCGCGGCTCAATCAACCTTTATCCAGACAAATTGTCGGATAGCGCCATCCTCAACATCACCGTATCGGATGATTATTCAGTATCAGACCATTTGTTTGGCGTTGAGTTTGATGCTTACGGATTTTACGAACTTTACAGCATGAAAAACCTCAAACTATCGGTTTATGGCTGCATGTTTGCTTGTTTTGTGCTGATGGCATTTGACGCAGCAACAGGGTCAACGATTGCTTTAATGCTGAACTTAATGTTTGAACATATCGGCAATTATCTCGCTCATAGTTTTGAGATTATCGAAGCGAAATATTTTTCTTAAGCGCAACAAAAAACCCCGTCAGATCGACGGGGTTTTCTTATTCTTAAAAGCGCTGATTATTCTTTTTCAGCAGGCTTTTCGCGAGGGATTTCCTCACCAGTTTCCTGATTGACCACTTTCATGGAAAGACGAACTTTGCCGCGCTCATCAAAGCCCATGAGCTTGACGAAGACTTTTTGTCCTTCTTTGACCACATCAGCTGTTTTTGCAACACGCTCTTGTGCCAATTGCGAAATGTGCACCAAACCATCGCGCGGACCGAAGAAGTTCACAAAAGCGCCAAAGTCAGCAACTTTCACAACAGTACCTTCGTAGATCACGCCAACTTCTGGCTCATCGACAATGGAGTGGATCCACTTTTTCGCAGCTTCAATCTCTTTACCAGATGATGATGCAATGCGGATTGTACCATCGTCTTCGATGTTGATTTTCGCACCAGTTTTTTCGCAGATTTCGCGGATGATTTTACCACCAGCACCGATCACATCACGAATTTTATCAACTGCGATGTTCATCATTTCAATGCGTGGTGCATATTCACCAAGCTGCTCACGGCTCTCAGTTAGAGCGTTTGCCATTTCGCCAAGGATGTGAAGACGTCCGTCTTTCGCTTGGCCAAGAGCAATCTGCATGATCTCTTCAGTGATACCATCGATTTTGATATCCATTTGAAGTGATGTGATACCAGCATCAGTACCAGCTACTTTAAAGTCCATATCACCTAGGTGATCTTCATCACCCAAGATGTCAGATAGAACAGCAAAGTCGTTGCCTTCTTTAATCAAGCCCATTGCGATACCCGCAACTGGCTTTTGAAGTGGAACACCTGCATCCATAAGCGCAAATGATGTACCGCAAACTGTTGCCATTGATGATGAACCGTTTGATTCAGTGATCTCAGACACAACGCGAATTGTGTAAGGGAACTGTTCAGCAGATGGCATCATTGGGTTGATCGCACGCCAAGCCAATTTACCGTGACCAATTTCACGACGACCTGGGGAACCGATACGGCCAGCTTCACCCACAGAATATGGAGGGAAGTTGTAATGCAGCATAAATGTTGCTTTTGTTGTACCTGTTAGACCATCAACGAATTGCTCGTCTTCTGCTGTACCCAATGTTGCAACAACAAGCGCCTGAGTTTCACCGCGTGTAAACACAGATGAACCGTGCGTACGTGGCAAGACACCCACTTGTGAATCAATTGCACGAACTGTCGCTAGATCACGACCATCGATACGTGTTTTTGTCTCAAGAATATCACCGCGAACGACTTTAGCTTGAGCTGATTTAAACACAGCACCAATTTGTTCAGGAGTGTATTCAGCTTCTTCACCTTCAGCAGGCTCCAAAGCTTCTTTAACTGTTGCTTTAACCGCGTCAATTGCGTTGTAACGCTCAGCTTTATCTGAGATTTTGTATGCAGCGCGAAGGCCTTCATCAGCAAGACCGATGATTTTTCCTTCAAGCTCAGAATGATCTTCTGGGATAAATTCGCGTGGCTCTTTCGCAGCAGCTTCAGCCAATTTGATGATTGCATCAATTACAGGCTGGAAACCTTTGTGACCGAACATCACAGCGCCAAGCATAACATCTTCAGGAAGTTCTTTAGCTTCTGATTCCACCATCAACACAGCGTCTTGTGTACCAGCAACCATAAGATCAAGATCAGTTTCTTCCATCTCATCAAGATGCGGGTTTAGAACATATTCGCCATTGATATAGCCAACACGTGCACCACCGATTGGGCCCATGAATGGAACACCAGAAATTGTCAGCGCAGCAGATGCAGCAACCATAGACAATACGTCTGGGTTGTTTTCCATGTCATGCTGAATAACTGTTAGGATGATTTGAGTTTCGTTTTTGTAGCCATCTGGGAACAATGGACGAATTGGACGGTCAATCAGACGACAAACCAATGTTTCGTTTTCGCTTGGACGACCTTCACGTTTGAAGAAGCCGCCTGGGATCTTACCAGCAGCAAAAGTTTTTTCCTGATAGTTTACAGTCAGTGGGAAAAAGTCCTGACCTGGTTTTGCGCTTTTCGCTGAAACAACAGTCGCAAGTACAACTGTTTCACCGTATGTTGCCATAACAGCACCATCGGCCTGACGCGCAACTTTACCTGTTTCCAAAATGAGAGGGCGACCGCCCCACTCAATCTCCACTTTGTGGGAATTGAACATATTTAGTCCTTCATATCAGAATGCCCCTGCCATAACCTCGACAGTCTTGGTCATTCTTTGTCATTGGTGTGCTCACGGGCAAGACAACAAGAAGCTTTCATCTGCAGCTTTTAAAGCTCTTGGGCTAAAAGCGGCTTGTAATCCTGCCCCGTGGGCTATCCACCGGTTCAATTCAATTTTCGGCCCATCCGAAAATTGATATTTTTACGTTGTAAAACGTATATCAAAAAATGAATTGGCGCCCCAAATTGGAGCGCCAAATCTTATAACTTAGCGACGTAGGCCAAGTTCTTTAATCAAAGCTTGGTAACGAGCGTCGTCTTTCTTCTTGAGATAATCAAGAAGCGAACGGCGTGTTGAAACCAATGTCAAAAGACCACGACGTGAGTGGTTGTCTTTTTTGTGCTCTTTGAAGTGTTCAGTAAGGTTCAAAATGCGCTCTGTTAGAACAGCAACTTGAACTTCTGGTGAACCTGTATCGCCTTCTTTAGTAGCAAATTTGGCAATAAGTTCTGCCTTACGTTCAGCAGTAATCGACATCGTATATCCCTTTCTATAATTTTGAGGATTAAAGGTCGCCCTGCGCCAAGATGTCGTCCAGCACGGGCCATATAAAATAACGGGCCAAAACATGACCCGCTATGGCTAGCGTATAAATGAATTTAAATGAAAAAGCTAGTGTTTTTCGCGAAGCTGAATTTTGACGCGCCATGTCGCCTTTTCAGAGCCAAAATGAGACTTTTGCGCTTTGTAAATCTCATCCAGATTATACAGAAAACACCCGTTTTGGCTTAAACTCACCAAAGCTGATTTCACCAATGGCGAGCAGTTTGCCTTTGTCAGTGGCAAAAGCCTCATCCTCGTTGATCGGTGCATTCGCGCCAGTGATGATGACCGGATTACCATTTCGAATGCGCGATGCCTGATCAGATGAAACGGGAATATGCGCCAGATCAGCCAGGGCCTCTTTAGTATCGATAAGATATTGGTCCAACTTCTCCAAACGCTCGTCATCATCTTCGATTTGTTCCAGTGCAACGAGATCAGACAATGGTACAAGTTCGCTTTCATCAAAGGGCAATACACTCGAGCGCCGAAGCTCGGAGACATATCCATAGCAACCAAGTTTGCGACCGAAATCTCGAGCGAGTGAACGCACATAAGTGCCCTTGCCGCATTCAACTTCAAAACGGGTTATATTTGGATCCTCAGCTTCGATGATCTCCAACCTAAATATCTCAACTTCTCGCGCTGGGATCTCAAGTTTATCGCCAGCTCGCGCGACATCATAGGCGCGTTCGCCATTGATTTTAATCGCTGAGAATTGCGGGGGTACCTGGCTAATCTCGCCGATAAATTCCGGCAGGATGCTTTCAATGGCATCGACCTCTGGCCGTGCATCTGATTGCTGGATCACATCACCTTCCAAATCATCAGTGGTGCGTTCTTCACCCCAGGTGACCGCAAACTGATAAACCTTGCGGCCATCCATAATATAGGGAACAGTTTTGGTGGCTTCACCAAGCGCGATTGGCAGCATGCCCGAAGCAAGCGGATCTAATGTGCCTGCATGACCGGCTTTCTGCGCCTTAAACAACCATCTGATTTTGGAAACCGCTTCTGTTGAGCCAAAATCATAGGGCTTATCTAAAACCAACCAACCGGAAATTGGGCGGCCTTTTTTCTTACGCTGACGGCCCATCTATGAACGCTCGCCATCTTCATCGTCAATCTCTAAGTCACGCACGACTTCCGGGCGGTTTAATAGCGCATCAATCTTATTGAAATTTTCATAGCTCGTGTCATCGCGGAACCTGATCTCAGGCATATATTTCATATGGCGCAATTCTGGTCCGAGTTTTTTACGGACGAATTTTGCGCTCCGATTAAGACCAGCAATAATCGCAGTTTGATCTTCGTGTGCCAAAGCTTTGACATAGGCATTGGCGATCTTAAGATCTGGTGACATACGAACTTCGGAGACGGAGATCACCACACCATCGACATCAGGATCGCGAATATCATCTCGTTGCAGAATTTTTGTCAGTGCGGCGCGAACCATCTCACCAACTTTTAACATGCGTTGCGACGGCGCGGAGCTCGTTGCTTTTACCATGACTTTTAGCCCTTATTTAACCTTTAGCAGGTTAGAAGATGCTGTGAATGTATCCGCGATATTTGATAATATGCTTGGTGTCATCCAATTGCGCATCAATAATCCAATATATTTCATCCATGAGGGTGTCAGTTAGAAATCGACATTTAATCTCTGACTGATCCAACTCACATTTAAACCCGCTTTCTTCCAAAAGCGATTTGAAGCTGTCGACGCCTTGCCCCCGATAATCCTTTGAAAACTGAACATCTTTGCTGCCCGGCTTGGCACGATTAAAATCCTGCAAAATTTCTGGCGCAAAATATGACCAATATAGACCATCTGAAGCAATCTTCAGGGTGAATACAAAGAATGGGCTCAGTAAGATCAAAACAATGATCGCAAAGAGCCCACTCTTATTTATTCGTTTGAACAAAGCTGATTAAAGCGAACGTTCAATATGTTCAACGCGGAAGCATTCGATGACATCAGCTTTACGGATGTCTTCATAATTTTCAAATGCCATACCGCATTCTTGACCCGAATTCACTTCGCCAACTTCATCTTTAAAGCGTTTAAGCGTTTTCAAACTACCTTCGTGAATAACAACGTTATCACGCAGCAAACGTACACCTGATCCACGCTCAACCTTACCTTCAGTCACGCGACAACCAGCCACTTTACCAGATTTGGAAATGTTGAAGACTTCCAAGATCTCGGCGTAACCCAAGAATGTTTCGCGACGTTCTGGAGACAACAGACCAGACATGGCAGATTTCACATCATCAACCAAATCGTAGATGATGTTATAATAACGGATCTCTACGCCAGCTGCTTCTGCTGCATCGCGCGCTTGTTTGCTTGGACGCACGTTAAAGGCAATGATTGGTGCTTTGGACGCTTCAGCCAATGATACATCAGACTCGGTGATCCCACCGGCACCTGAATGTACGACACGGGCGGCAACTTCATCCGTTGCGAGTTTGTCTAATGCGCCAATGATGGCTTCGACAGAACCCTGCACATCACCCTTAATAACAAGTGGGAATTCACTGATGCCAGATGTCTGCAATTGCATCATCATTTGCTCAAGCGAGCCTTGTGAACCAGATTGACGTGCGGCGGCTTTATCTCGCGCTAAACGCTCACGATATTCTGCATATTCACGCGCTTTGGCTTCGTTCTCAACAACGGCAAAACGGTCACCCGCTTGTGGCGGACCATTTAGCCCCAGAACTTCTACCGGAACCGCAGGACCAGCTTCTTTCACATGGTCGCCATGATCGTTGACCAATGCGCGAACACGACCCCATTGATCACCAGCAACAATAATTTCGCCAGGATGCAAAGTGCCTTTGTTCACTAGAACGGTTGCGACAGAACCGCGACCGCGATCAAGTTTTGCTTCGACCACAGTACCTTCAGCTGTCCGGTTTGCATTGGCTTTCAGATCAAGAACTTCGGCTTGAAGAAGAATAGCTTCAAGCAGTTTATCGAGATTTGTGCCTTTAAGCGCAGATACTTCAACTTCAAGAACATCACCGCCCATAGATTCCACAAACACTTCGTGTTGTAGCAATTCGGTACGAACTTTCTGAGGGTCCGCTGTTGGCTTATCCATTTTGTTGATCGCAACGATAATCGGTACATCCGCAGCTTTGGCGTGATTGATCGATTCAATCGTCTGCGGCATGACACTGTCATCAGCTGCAACCACAAGAATTGCAATATCTGTCACTTCTGCACCACGTGCACGCATAGCTGTAAAGGCTGCGTGACCAGGCGTATCGATGAAGGTGATCTTTTGACCATCCTGCTCAACCTGATAAGCACCGATATGCTGAGTGATACCACCAGCTTCACCGGATACAACATTGGCGTTGCGCAAGGCATCCAGCAAAGATGTTTTACCATGGTCAACGTGACCCATAATGGTCACCACAGGAGAACGTGGTGTTTCTTCACCGCCTTTATCGTCAATATCAAAGATGCCCTCTTCGACATCTGATTCAGAAACGCGTTTAACTGTGTGGCCAAATTCGCCAGCGATCAATTCCGCCATATCAGCATCGATCACATCACCAGGTTTCATCATCTGGCCCTCTTTCATGAGGTATTTGATGACGTCAACGGAACGCTCAGCCATACGCTGAGATAATTCTTGGATGGTAATTGTTTCTGGCAAGGTTACTTCGCGAGAGATTTTTTCACGAACTTCCGGCTCCATCTGTGCACGACGGATTTTCTCCTGGCGACGACGATGCGCTGCCAATGAACGCGAACGTCCGCCTGAACCATCGTCATTAAGCGCAGCTGTCAGTGTGAGCTTGCCGCGACGACGATCATCCTGACCACGCGGATTGCGTGATGGTTTTGGTGCTTCAGGGCGCGAAGGTTTTCCGCCACGCGGCGCAGCTTTCGCTGGCGCTGCATCTGACGGGCCATCTTTGCGACGTGCTGCTGGTGCTGCTTCTTCAGGTGGACGACCAGAAGATTTTTTGCGCGCGAGTTCTTCCGCACGTTTTTTCTCTTCAGCTTCTTTTTGAATACGAAGATCTTCTTCAGCCTGCTTACGGGCTAACTCTTCAGCTTCTTTGGCACGAATTTTCTCTTGTTCAGCGCGGCGAATTGCATCTTCTTCTGCACGCTTACGATCTTCTACTTCCCGGACGCGAGATCCTTCCAACGCTTTACGACGCGCTTCCATTTCACTTGCAGACAAGCGATTGGTGGCTTCTTGCGCAGGCTTGCTTGGTGCAGCGTCTTTTTCTGCAGCCGGTGCAGCCGCAGGCGCAGGTTTTTTAACTTCTTTACGCGGCTTTAGTGAAATCGTTGAAGTCGCTTTATCTTCATCAGGACGAGAGATACGGCGCTTGCGTGTTTCCACGACCACTGATTTGGATCGTCCGCGGCCCATATCTTGACGCACTGTGCCCTGCCCAACACCTGCACCTTTTAAGGTGAGGGTCTTCTTGCCACCTGCATCATTCTTGTTTTCGTCTTTACTATCGTTCATCTATTTTCCGTTCCTTTTGAGGCATATGCCTCGAGCTGTATCCAGCTTTTAGACTTCCGTTACACCACATCGCGAGCAATTGCATCAAAAACCCGACAGTCAGCGATACTTTTTCGTAAAATGCGTCGCGTTAATCTCCATCAGCGGCGCTTTTATCCAAATTTAACCCTCTATAATTGGCAAGAATGGAGGCGCGTTTGAGAACATTTTCACCCGCTTTGCCCGCTAGAGCGGCTCCGTGGACATAGTTACCTTCGCCAAACGCTTTGGACATTTCATCGTTAGAAAACAGCTGGAATGAAGGGATGATCTCCACTTCCACCATTTTCGAGAAAAATGTCCGCGCCTGATTTATTTTCCGAACGCCATCATGTGCGGCATCCGTTGTATGGAAACTTGCCAAAGCCTCGCCATTACGCACAGCATGGTCAACTTTGGAACTTCCCGTGATGAATTGCCCAGCCTTGCGTGCCATATTGATCATACCAAGAGTTGATTTTGACATCAACTCATCAACCAATTGTGACAGATTGCCGGGAATTTCGATTTTGGTTTTCAATGATCGCGCAAAAAGACCATTTTTCTGCGCTTGATCTATATATGTGGCTTGGGCAGTGACCCAACAACCCCTACCGGGAAGTTTTTGTTTGATATCTGGAACGAGCACACCATCAGGCGCAAGAACGAAACGGATAAGCTGGTCAGCCGCCAGCTTTTCCCGTGTGACAATACACATCCGTTCGTTCAACTGTTTCATTCCAGCGCATCACCTTAGCTCTTCGAATCGAAAACTGATTCAACAGTTACATCTTCTTCAGACGCATCTTCATCAGTTTCTTCTTCTGCCGCATTCATAGCATCAAGCTCTTCCTGCGTAATCCAACCTGCTGCCAAGCGTGCAGTCATAACCATGGCTTCAGCTTCTTCGCGTGAAACTTCTTTGGCAGAGAATAGACCTTCATAGCGTTTTGTTTCGCCATCTTGACGCTCTGTCCAGCCAACAAGATCATCTGCAGCACAACCTGCAAAGTCTTCCATGGTTTTGATGCCGTCTTCACCCAACGCCACCAACATGGCTGTTGTCATGCCATTGATGGTCAATAGCTCATCGGACACACCCAACTCGTTACGTTTGTCATTAAGCTCATTTTCGATGCGATCAAGATATTCGCGCGCACGGGTTTGAAGCTCTTGCGCGGTTTCTTCGTCAAAACCTTCGATAGAGGTGATTTCGTCGAGCTCAACATAGCCAACTTCTTCAACCTGGCTAAAGCCTTCAGAAGCGAGAACCTGACCAACCATCTCATCCACATCAAGTGCTTTCATAAAGAGTTCAGTGCGCTCGTTAAATTCTTTCTGACGACGCGCTGATTCTTCTTCTTCAGTCATGATATCAATGTCCCAACCAGTTAGTTGAGAGGCAAGACGAACGTTCTGACCACGACGGCCGATCGCAAGTGACAATTGATCGTCAGGAACAACAACTTCAATACGCTCTGCATCTTCATCCAAGACAACCTTGGCAACTTCAGCCGGCTGCAGTGCATTAACGATGAAGGTCGCAGGAGATTGAGACCAAGGAATAATGTCGATCTTCTCGCCTTGAAGCTCGCCTACAACGGCTTGCACACGAGAACCACGCATACCCACACAGGCACCAACTGGATCAATTGAATTGTCATTTGAAATCACAGCGATCTTCGCACGTGAACCTGGGTCGCGCGCAACGGAACGGATTTCAATGATGCCGTCATAAATTTCTGGTACTTCCATGGTGAAGAGTTTGACCATGAATTGCGGATGTGTACGCGATAGGAAAATCTGCGGACCACGCTGTTCGCGACGTACATCATGCACATAGGCGCGGACACGATCACCATAGCGAACATTTTCGCGAGGGATCATCTCATCGCGGCGAATAATGCCTTCACCACGGCCCATATCAACAATCACATTGCCATATTCAACACGTTTGACGGTGCCATTAACAATCTCGCCAATGCGGTCTTTATATTCTTCATACTGACGATCACGCTCAGCTTCGCGCACTTTCTGCACAATGACTTGTTTGGCAGATTGGGCTGCGATACGGCCAAAATCCATTGGCGGTAGCGGATCATGTACCTGATCACCAACCTGGACATTTGGATCACGATCTTGCGCAATCATCAGTGCGATTTCCGTTGAGTAGTCTTCAACAACTTCGACAACTTCCAAAACGCGCGTGAGTTTGATCTCACCAGTTTTAGCATCAATATCAACTTGAATGTTGGATTCTGTACCATAGCGAGAGCGCGCCGCCTTTTGGATCGCGTCGGCCATTGCTTCGATGACGATCTCACGGTCAATAGCTTTTTCACGAGCAACCGCATCTGCGATTTGTAAAAGCTCTAGCCTATTTGCACTGACTGCCATTTCCTGTCTCCATGTGATGGGGTTGTTCTAAACCCTTTATCTCAATTGCTTTGTTTGTTCTTACTCGGGTTTGTTATTCTTCGTCTGCGTCATCCGCAGTGTTGTTTTGATTTGCCGCAGCCTGTGCTTTCTTAGCCTGCTTATCAGCCTTAAGCGCTGCATCAATTAATTCGTCTGTTAAGATCAATTTCCCTTCTGCCAATGCAGAAAATGGAATTGTTACTTCTTTAACTTCATCTGCTGCTGGATCATCGCGATCAATGACAAACGCTTCATCTGTTACATCTTCAATCCAGCCGCGGAAACGCTTACGATTTTCGATGAGAACAGTGGTCTCACATTTGACCAAATGCCCCTGCCAACGTCTAAAATCACCTTTACGCACCATTGGGCGGTCAATACCAGGTGATGATAACTCAAGATGGTATGCGCGATCAATCGGGTCTTCAACTTCCAGCACAGGTGATATGGCGCGCGAAATCGCTTCGCAATCTTCAACGGTCATTGTGCCATCAAATCGCTCTGCCATAATTTGCAGCGTGAACCCATTTTCACCATTCGTACGGATGCGCACAAGCTGATACCCCATTGAATGGATAACAGGCTCAATAATAGCCGCAACCTGCGCTTCTATTCCTGTTTCCAGGATCAATCGCGGTTCTGGTGATGTCGCAATATTATCGCTCATAAGTGCTCATATCTTTGTTTTTAGTCGGTCTTAGATAACAAAAAAGAGCGGGTCCGGTGGGGCCCACTCTTGTTCGAAAGATCAAGATTTGATCCCTACGTACAGCGATTTGCATCAAATTGCAAGTAACATGCTCTTTCGTGCAATATTCCCAAACCAACTCACTGCGTTATCCCGCGCTTGGCAAGGAAATAATAGAGCACCCCTATGACAGAATAATGTATGACGCCGAACACCAATTCCAGCCAGACATAATGGCTCGCGGGTTCAATTTCAAACTTTGCCGGAACACTTAATGCTGCATAGGCTGTTATCACAGCACCCAGCCCAAGAGACAGTTTGAGGGCGCGTGCAAGATTGGCCTTTGGTTCAAAGAATTGCGCGAAGAAATACGTGAAGACCGCAGCATGAACGATGATCGCCAGCAAACCAAATTGGAAAATTGGTTCCGGTCGTAGGGAGGCAATACCAAGTTCTGCATAAGCGCTTCCAAAGATAACCAGATGCCAAATATAAGCCAATATAAAGGTAACGATGATATAGCTGATGAAAAGCACGCTGTTTCGTTTGGTAAACATGTTAGTCCTCTCTTAATTCACTTTTGTTTTGCAAGTGAATCATAATTATCTTACTATACTTGTTAATTGCAAGTGATATTTATTTGCGCTATCATCATCTTATGGCGAGAAAAGAAACGATAAATTGGAATGGATGCCCCATCCGCTATGCTGCATCGGTATTTGCTGACCGATGGAATTTTGTGATCCTTCGAGATGTTTTGTTCAAAGGCAGACGCTATTACGGTGATTTTTTGGCGGCTGGAGAAGGTATTTCAACCAATATATTGGCTGATCGCTTATCCAAATTTGAAGCCTCGGGTATTCTCACCCGACATCAGGATCGCAAAAAGCGATCCCGGATCTATTATCTCCCTACCCAAAAAGCGCTCGAACTTATTCCGATCTTTTTATCCATTATTGATTGGGCTGAAAGACATGATGAACACACAGAAGTCCCTGAGCAGTTCATCACAGCCTATCGACAAGATGCTGATAAAACCATCGCTGAAACTGAACAACTTATTGCGCTTGCCAATGCGCAAGTGACCAATATTCACTAAGGATCAGACCATGGCATATGATGAAGAACTCACAAACCGATTTCGAGAACAATTGGGGTTTATGGATGGTGTGAGTGAGAAAAACATGATGGGTGGCGTTTGTTTTTTATATGAGGGCCATATGATTGGTGGCGCCTCGCGCAACAAAAACACAGGCGAGCGCACTTTCATGTTCCGTGTGGGGAAAGATAATGAACAGGAAGCCTGCGATCGTTATTCTGCAGCACCTTTATCTTTTACAGGTCGTAAAATGGGTGGGCTTGTCGAAATTGAAGATGAAGCCTGCAATGATGATCAATTAAAGGGTCTTGTGTCATTGGCTATGAGTTTTGTTACGCAACTTCCACCTAAACCCAAAAAAGAAAAGTCTTCAAAAACAAAAAAATAACCGATCATTTAAGCCTTGCAACTTTCACGGTTTCGATTGACCACAGCCTAAATTTGGCGCACAATTTTGCGTCTCGACAATGAAAGATGATAAATGTCTGCAAATTTTGATCTCACTGAAGGTTCCATCGCTCAACATTTTAAGAAGATTGCAATACCAGCTGCCATCGGCATGGTGTTCACCACGCTCTATAATGTAGTTGATGTGTTTTATGCCGGACTTTTATCAACCGATGCGCAAGCTGGTCTTGCAATTGCTTTCCAGGTTTTCTTTGTTCTGATCGCGCTTGGTATTGGTCTTGGCTCAGCGATGAGTGCGCTCGTTGGCAATGCGCTCGGTGCAAAAGATGACAAACATGCCAAACACATCGCCTATCAAGGCATCAGCTATGGCGCGCTTGCATCCCTTGCATGCGCAATCCTTGGTCTTTTGTTTGGTGATGATTTAATCGCCATTATCACCGAACCGGGGGCATATCGCGATGCAGCCAACGAATACTTCCTCGTCATGCTGCTCGCTTCTCCTGGGTTCTTGCTAACATTTGGGGCCAATGGTGTTTTGCAGGCACAAGGCGATACGGTTTCCATGGAACGCGCTCAGATCGCGGCATTTTTTGCTAATCTGGTATTAAATCCCCTCTTTATTTTCGGCATTCCTGGCTTTGTAGACGGCATTGGTTTTACAGGTCTTGCCCTTTCAACTGTGGTCAGCCAAACAGGTGTGATGCTGTTTATTCTTTATAGGGTTTTCAAATCCGATATCATGAGTGATGACAGCACGCATAGCTTCATCCCTGACCTTCCCACCTATAAGGACATAACCTCACAGGCACTGCCATCAAGTTTCACTATGGTTGTGATGATGTTCTCCGGATTTGTCGTTCAGTTTTATCTCAAGGGTTTTGGTGGTGATGCGGTTGCAGCTTATGGCGTTGCTCTGCGGGTCGAACAATTGCTATTGCTGCCCGCCTTTGGTTTGACCGGCGCGCTTTTGCCGATTGCCGCGCAAAATTTCGGCGCTAAAAACTATGATCGCGTGCGCGAAGCCTTTGTCTTTTGTTGCAAAGTCGGCGTTATCATGATGCTGTTTGCATCTGCGGTGTTATGGCTTGCGGCTGAATTCTTGATCGGGATCTTTACTGACAGTGATGAAGTGCGCCGCATTGGTGCGCAATATTTGCGCGTTGATGGGTTTATCCTTCCAGTTTATCTCGTGTTATTTGCGATTAACTCGCTGCTCCAGGCCTTTAAGAAGCCAATCTGGACGCTTGTAATTGGCATTTACCGACAAGGTATTGCGGTTGCTTTATTCGTTTATATCTTCGTCAACATGTTCGGGTTCGATACACTGGGTGTGTGGCTAGGAATTGCCACAAGCGTGATCACAGGCATGGTGGTTTCGGCCATTGTTGTTCAACAGATTGCGAAGCGACAAATTGGTGGTCTTGTCAGTGCAAGACCTCAGGTTCAGACTGAAGTTGGCTAATCGGGCGACTAACCCAGGACATTATTGCTGAAACACATCAAGCGCTGAGCGTGGCCAGCTGATTGAAACAATTGCGCCTGATTTTGGATAAGGCTTGTTGCTAAATTGCAATGTTGCGCCAGATCGCTCAAGCAAGGTTTTTGCAATAAACAATCCAAGACCCAAACCACCGGCTTTATCAAGCTCGTTTCCGGTGCGCTGTTTCATGTAAGGTTCGCCAATTTGCTGGATGATGCTTTGGCTATAGCCTGGACCATCATCCGATATCGTCATGGTGATCAGATCCGCATCATAATGTGCTCTAAGTTCAACAGATTTATCGGCAAAATCGACCGCATTTTCCATCAGATTTCCCAGACCGAACAATATACCCGGATTTCGACGCCCGATCGGTTCATTTTCCGTTTCGGCATCGATGATATCTTGAATATCAATGCCAAATTCACGATGCGGTGCAACAACCTCTTCAATCAACGAACTCAATGGCAAGCGGCGCATATGCGCTTCATCTTCTGCGGACAAGGTGGTCAAGCGTTTGAGAATATCTCGGCATCTTTCGCTTTGGCTGCGGAGCAATTGTACATCCTCACGAAACGCATCATCATCGCCCAATGCATGTTGCATTTCTTTGGCCACCACTGAGATCGTCGCCAATGGCGTACCCAATTCATGCGCGGCTGCAGCGGCAAGTCCATCAATAGCTGATAAATGCTGTTCGCGCTGCAGCGCAAGTTCGGTTGCTGTTAGAGCGTTGGCAAGATCATTGGCTTCCGCGGACACGCGATAGGCATAAAAGGCGGCAAATGCTGTTGTTGACAGGATCGCAATCCAAACACCAATGAGAAAAACAGGCGGAATATCAAGATCAACACCCTCATACCATGGCAAAGGAAATGATAGGAAACCCAATAATGTGACGCAGATGAATGTGACGGCGCCAAGCAATATGGTTCGTTTGGCAGGCAATGTACCTGCAGAAATAATCACAGGCACACAAAATAGGACCGAAAACGGGTTCGCTAAACCGCCTGTCATATACAACAATCCAGCCAGTTGAAGAATATCAAAACCAAGCACATACATCGCAGCCTTTGAGGATAATCTTCGCGAGGAAGGATGGCGCGCACTTAAGTAAAGGTTAAGCAGCGCTGAGATTGCCACCAATCCCAAGCAATATAAAATTGGTAGATGAAATTCGAGATAGAACTCCACCAGCAGAATTGACAATGTTTGCCCAGCAACAGCCAGCCAACGCAGACGTATTAAGGTCTGCAGTCGCAGCAATCGTGATTTTGCCAGTTCATCGAGTGCAAATTCTTCGGGGTCTGTCATGCTTATATTCATTTGAATATTTCACTCACGGCTTAGAACGTTTTGCAAATGGTTTAGCATTTGCTGGGTCTTCTGGCCAATCATGTTTGGGATATCGGCTGCGCATATCAGCGCGGACATCGGACCAGGATCCTTGCCAAAATCCGGGTAGATCACGGGTTAGCTGCACCGGACGCCCCGCGGGTGACAAGAGTTCCAGCAAAAGCGGCAGCTTGCCTGACATGATCGAGGGATGGGTGTTTTGGCCATACAGATGGTTGACCCTTACCGACAATAGCGCATCATCTTCCTTATAATTGATCTCCAATTGTTTGCCGTCAGGGAATTTAAAATGCGTTGGCATATGTGCATCTAATTCTGTTTGTTGTTCCCAAGTCAGTAAACTCTTTAAGCCGTCTGATAGAGATTGAGGCTTTATATCATGCAGACTGTTGATATCGGTTTGAAAGCTCGCAAACCATTCGTCGATGCTTGATAAAAGTCCGGCATTAGATATATCTGGCCAGTCATTTGGGCTTGCATGCAGACGATAAAACTCGGCACGATTTCGCCAAGCTAGAGTTGCTTTGGAAAACGGCAAGAGCGACATCGCATAACCAGCTTCAAGCTGCGTGAGGGCATGTGTGATGGCAGACACTGCTGCCTCGCCCTTAGGCTTTGGCAGTGGTTTTTCAGAAAGTGAAATCGCACCAAATTTCCGAACAAGCCGCCCTTTAACACCAAGGCTTTCTTTATCAAAGCGATATTCCTCGACCTCGCTAATAAGATGCTTGGGGAGAAGTTCGAGACCCGCTGGGTCAAATCTTGCTGCTGATAATATACGTGGGGCCTGAGCTTTTCCGGTGAGATCTGCGATTACTAACATGTCTTCTTGCGCTAGTTTTTCAGTTTCATCGAGCACAGCACCGCGCCCACCTGACATCGTGTATTGACCAATTTTACCGCGACGTTTGGCAATCCGATCAGGAAAACCGATGGCCAAAATATCATCAATATCAAGAGCTGCGTCCTCTGTCTTTTGCGAGAGCTTCTCCGCCGTGCGCGCAATGCGCTTTGCCAGATCTTTCGCAGCGTTGGCGCGTTGACCTTTTTCATTTTCAAAACGCTTAAGCCGTTCAGAAAGATCGATCATATTGCCGCCCAACCCTTGCTCCGTTAATAGAACAGCCAGTTTGGCGGCCTGATATGCATTGCCTCTTTCACTTGCCTTCATCACCATGGCTGATAGTCGAACCGGCAGCGCTAATGCGCGCATGGAATGCCCAAGTTTGGTCAAATGGTGTTTGTCATCGATCGCGCCCAATTTTAGCAAAATATCAAAGGCAGCATCAATGGTTTTTTGTGGCGGTGGTGTAATGAGAACCAAATCTTTTGGATCTGAAACACCCCAGGCCAAACAATCAATCACAAAACTGGACAGATCGCTCGTTAAAATTTGCGGCGCTGAGAATTCCTCTAAAGCTGATTGCTGTTCTTTTTGCCACAGTCGCAGCGCGATACCGGGCGCAGTTCGTCCTGCACGACCAGCACGTTGTGTGGTTGCCGCTTGCGAGGCGCGCTGTGTTTCAAGACGCGTGATGCTGGTTGAGACCTCATAAAATGCCTGACGTTGCAAACCTGAATCAATCACAATACGCACGCCATCAATGGTGATAGATGTTTCGGCGATCGACGTTGCCAAGACCACTTTGCGTCGACCATCCGCGGCCGGTTGGATGGCCTTATCCTGCGCTGATGATGATAAGGCGCCATAGAGTGGGAAGACATCGACATCACCCGCGACTTTATTTTCAAGGCGTTCAAAGACCCGCTTGATCTCTCCCATCCCGGGCAAAAAGCACAGTATTGAACCTGTCTCTTTTTTAAGTGTCTCAAGCACCGCATCCGCCATCACATCTTCGATTTTGGACTGCGGTTTTCGAGGTTGATATCGGATATCAACAGGATAGGAACGCCCTTTGCTGACAATTGTCTTTGCGTCCGGTAAGATGCGTGAAATCTCGTCAATGTCTAAAGTCGCAGACATCACCGCGATACGCAGATCTTCGCGAAAGCCTGATTGAACATCAAGCGCCAGTGCTAAACCAAAATCGGCTTCCAACGCACGTTCGTGAAATTCATCAAAAATAACGCATGAGATGCCCGATAATTCCGGATCATCCAACACCATGCGGGTGAAGACACCCTCTGTCACCACTTCAATTTTGGTGTGTTTACTCACGCGATTATCAAGGCGCATGCGATAGCCAACCGTTTGTCCAAGCTCTTCGCTCAGCATCTGTGCCATACGCCTGGCAGCTGCGCGGGCAGCTAATCTCCGCGGTTCAATGAGAATAATCTTCCCGCCGTCAATCCACGGGCTCTCCAATAATTGTACGGGTACAATTGTCGTCTTACCCGCTCCTGGAGGCGCAGCAATAATAACATTATTAGACGATATCAGTGCGTCTTTGATGTCCTCTAAGACATCTGAAATTGGAAATTGGCGAATGTCATCTGGCATGGAATCTTCCAATCAAGCCATGCTCTAATGCGCTTCATCCCAATTATCAGCCGCACGCGCATCAACTTGCAATGGAACAGACATTGACAAAGCCGGCATAGCCGCATTTTCCATGATATCCTTGACAAGCTCAATTGTTGCGTCCGCTTCTGATTGCGCGGTTTCAAAAATCAATTCATCATGCACTTGCAGCAGCATTTTGGCCCCAAGATTGGCTGCAGCCAACGCGTCATCCATTCGCACCATGGCGCGACGGATAATATCTGCAGCAGAACCCTGAATTGGCGCATTAATTGCGGCGCGTTCGTTAAAGGCGCGCACCTGATGGTTAGATGATTTAATATCTGGATAATTGATGCGGCGACCAAAAATGGTTTCCACATAACCCTGATCACGCGCCAAAGCTTTGGTGTTTTCCATATAGTCTTTAATGCCTGGAAAACGCTCAAAATAGGTCTTGATATAATCGCTGGCTTCAGACCGCGAAATGCCCAATTGATTAGCAAGACCAAAGCCGGAAATGCCATAAATAATTCCAAAGTTGATGGCCTTTGCATTGCGGCGAATTTCACTTGGCATGCCCTCTACTGGAACACCAAACATTTCGGATGCCGTCATGGCGTGAATATCAATCCCATCAGCAAATGCTTTTTTAAGCGCATCAATATCGGCGACATGAGCTAAGACCCGCAATTCAATCTGGCTATAGTCAGCTGAGATGAGCGTATTGCCAGCTTCTGGAACAAAAGCCGTTCTAATCTTGCGACCTTCGGCCGTTCGAACCGGGATATTCTGCAGGTTTGGATCATTGGACGACAATCGTCCTGTCGTGGTCGAAGCCATCGCATAAGAGGTATGAACGCGCTGTGTTTGTGGATGGATATGATTTGGCAAAGCATCGGTATAGGTTGATTTGAGCTTGCTTAACTGGCGCCAATCAACAATCTTGCGCGGTAATTCATGGCCTTCTGCTGCCAGATCCTCAAGCTTTTGCGCCGATGTTGACCATTGTCCTGATTTGGTTTTTGTCCCGCCTGGAAGTGCCATTTTGCCAAAGAGAATCTCGCCCAATTGCTTGGGAGAGCCAACATTAAAATTCTCACCTGCCAACTCATAAATTTCAGCCTCTAGCCCGGCTGCACCTTGCGCTAATTCACCAGACAAACGCGATAGGATCTGTCGATCAACAGAGATACCACGTGCTTCCATATTGACGAGCACAGGTACCAGTGGTCGCTCTAAGCGCTCATAAACCGAGACCAGGCCTTCTGCGACCAAACGCGGCTTGAGCACATGCCAAAGGCGTAATGTAATATCAGCATCTTCTGCGGCATAGGCCGTTGCTTTGTCGATATCAACCATATCAAATGTGATGGCAGATTTCCCAGTGCCTGCGACTTCCTTATAGGGAATGGGTTGATGTCCGAGCCAGCGATCTGACAGCGCATCCATGCCATGATTACCCACGCCTGCATCCAAAACATAAGAGATCAACATCGTGTCATCAAAAGATTTCACATCGATATTGAGCTGGTTCAACACTAGCATGTCATATTTGAGATTTTGCGCGATCTTTAAAATCGAGGTGTCTTCGAGCACATCTTTTAGGCGCTTTAGAGCTTCATCAAAATCAACCTGATCTTCGACGAGACCACCGCCGAGCAAATCGCCGCTTCCGCTTTTATGCGTTAACGGCACGTAACAGGCTTTAACGTTTAAATCGCTGTCTTTGCCGTCGAAATAGGCCAGCGAAAAACCAACAAGTTCAGCCTGCATCGCATGCAAAGATGTGGTTTCAGTATCAAAAGCGACAATGCCCTTGTCTCGAACGGCTGCCACCCATGCATCTAATTGGGCTAAATCCCGAATGGTTTCGTAAGAACTGTGGTCAATTTTAGCATCAGCCAGTTTTGCAGCCCGAGCATTAACAAGATTCTGAGCTGTTGCATCACAATCTGTGCCTTCTGAAGCTTCGTCATCACCATCTGCTGCCCGATCAAGATCCGGCCCTCGGGCATTTTCCCATTCAATGGTCAGTTCAGCGGGTTCAATCGCGCTTGCATCACTATCGGTGGCTTCAGCCACACGCTTGGTTAAAGTGGTGAATTCCATCGCTTTGAGATAGCTGATGAGTTTTGGGCCATCTGGACCCTCTAAGAACAATCCATCAAGATCGATGTCCATCTCAACATCATCGCGTAATTTCACCAGTTCACGTGAAATTCGCGCATTATCAGCAAATTCAATCAGATTTTCGCGGCGTTTGTTTTGCTTGATCTCACCAGCACGCTCAAGCAGCGTATCGAGATCTCCAAATTGCTCGAGAAGTTGCGCCGCTGTTTTTGGCCCAATGCCGGGCACGCCGGGGACGTTATCGACCGAATCACCCGCCAAAGCCTGCAGATCAATCATTTTTTCAGGTGGCACACCCCATTTTTCGATCACTTCGGGGACGCGAATATGGCGATTTTTCATCGTATCGTGCATGAAGACCTGATCACCAACAAGCTGCATAAGATCTTTATCTGATGAAATGATCGTACAATCTGCACCAGCTTCACGACACTGACGTGCGTAGGTGGCGATGATATCATCGGCCTCAAAGCCTTCCTTGTCGATGCAAGGCAGATTAAAGGCGCGCGTTGCCTGACGGATCAAGCCAAATTGCGGGCGCAAATCTTCCGGCGGCGCATCGCGATTGGCCTTATATTCAGGATATAATTCATTGCGAAATGTCTTGGATGAGTGATCAAAAATCACTGCAAAATGCGTGGGTGTAACCCCATCATTTTCATCACGCGCGGAAGACACAAGCTTCCACAGCATATTGCAAAATCCAGATACGGCACCAACGGGCAAACCATCTGATTTGCGCGTTAAAGCTGGAAGGGCATGATAAGCTCGGAAAATATAACCTGAGCCATCGACGAGGAATAAATGATCACCTTTTTTCATGATCAATATTTAACCTGATGCGTTAGCAAGGTCTATCTTAGAATGATGTTTTCAACGCCACTCTTTGAAATTATTTTAAATCAGTCAGAAGCAATGTGCTGTTCACAGCTTATACAATACGAATCAATTGGTGTGGGTAGCATCACATAAATGTTACAAATAATTAATAGTATGGCCATTGTTTCGCCGTTTTCACCACCCATTTTATATTCACCGGCGCAAACAAGCCGCTGTCTAGTTACGGTTCCCCTGCCACACTAGATAGACGAGCCAATCCCTATCCCCTCCGGGCTTGGCTCAAATAACACAGCCACCATGACCTCCCCCCTCCGGTTATGGTGGCTTTTCTTTTTCAAGAAAGCTCTTTAAACCTGCATAGAAATTAAATCATGCCGATCTTATGCCGGAGCCACAACATGTCACAATTGGAAACAGCCCTTTCAGCCGCAGACGAGAATTTGCCATCAAGCCTTGAGACTTTATTTGAGCTTGTCAAAATTCCGTCGATTTCAACCGATCCTGAATATAAGGATGAATGCCAGCGGGCTGGAACTTATCTATCTGATTATTTAAATACTTTAGGCTTTGAGGCTTCTGTGCGTCCAACAAGTGGACATCCCATGGTAGTCGGGCACTATAATGGCGCCGGGGAGGATGCCCCACATGTATTGTTTTATGGTCACTACGACGTCCAACCTGTTGATCCAATTGAGCTTTGGGATGATGATCCGTTCGATCCAAAAATCCAAGAACGCAATGGCAGTAAGGTGATCACCGGACGCGGCACCAGCGATGACAAAGGCCAGTTAATGACATTTGTCGAAGCGTGCCGTGCGTATAAAGAAACCGCCGGTAAACTCCCCTGCAATATCGTGATTTTATTTGAGGGTGAGGAAGAATCAGGTTCGCCTAGTTTGCAGCCATTTTTGGAAAGTCATAAAGACGAGCTAAAAGCGGATTTTGCCCTCGTTTGTGACACTGGCATGTGGGACAAACAAACACCTGCCATTCCGACCAGTTTGCGCGGTTTATTGGGTGAGGAAGTCACCATTCATGCCGCAGATCGCGATTTGCATTCAGGCCTTTATGGCGGATCTGCTGCCAATCCCATTACGATTTTATCACGCATAATTGGCGATATTCACGATGCAGACGGCCGCATTACGATTGACGGCTTTTATGAAGGCGTTGAAGAAACACCCGACCATATCAAAGAAATGTGGAAGGGGTTGGGACAATCGGATCAAGATTTCTTGGGCGAGATTGGCTTGAGTGAGAATTTTGGCGAGAAAGGCCGTTCATATAAAGAACTTACCTGGGCGCGGCCCACGGCTGAAATTAACGGCATTATTGGCGGCTATACAGATGATGGCTTTAAAACCGTGATCCCCGCTGAGGCGAGCGCAAAAATCTCATTCCGCCTCGTAGGAAAGCAGGATCCGGATAAATTACGTGTTGCATTTCGAAAATTCGTCAATGATCGCCTGCCAAGCGATTGTACCGCAAGTTTTAAAGAACATGGTGCATCAGGCGGCATACAACTCTCTTACGATTCGCCGTTGATTAAAAAAGCAATGTCCGCCTTATCGGATGAATGGCCAAAGCCAGCTGTGCTTGTTGGTGGTGGCGGCTCCATCCCAATTGTGGGTGATTTTCAAACCTTTTTGGGCATGGACTCATTGCTAGTTGGATTTGGCCTTGCAGACGACCAGCTACATTCACCCAATGAGAAATACGAGCTCAATTCATTTCACAAAGGTATCCGCTCCTGGATCCGAATTTTGCATGAACTCAGCGGGAACTAAAATTTCGTGAAAAAATTCAGTGCAGCCATTTTATTCCTGCTTTTTGTATTTCTGCTGCCAAAACTATATGCCTTCGCACTTTCTGCGAAGGATTATCACTTGGCGGATCAAAAAACTATTGAGACAATCGAGAGGGGAGCAAATGTCCTCGATTTGAGTGAATTTGCCTATCTCACATCTATTCCAGAAAATGCTTATAGGATTGAAAATTTAACGCGCTTAGACATAAGTCAAACGCGGATTGTTGATCTTGAAAATGTAAATTCTTTCAATGAATTAAAACACTTAAACATGCGGCAGACACGCATTGATGACATTTCATCAATCGCTGACATTAAGACCCTTCAATCATTGGATATTGGGGCAACGCGCATATCTGATCTCACTTCGCTTTCAGATTTGGAAAACTTAGATCGATTACAGATGGATCGGACATTTATTCAATCCCTCTGCCCTTTGAAAAACGTTGCGAAACTTAATTGGTTGAACCTTTATAAGAGTTATTCAATCGATGGATCTCAAGGCTGTTTTCGAGACTTGGAAAAAGATATCGATGAACTTGGTGGCGGAAGTGCATTTCGGCAGAATTACATGCCGGGAAAGCTCTATTTGTCGCGCGTTACACTGGATCGCTTTTTGGAAACATTTGAATGGAAAAGCGTCTTTAAGGCTATTCAAGGATGAAAACACTAAGATGGTTAACACCAGGCTTAACCTCCCCTTAAAAACAATCGTATAAATTGGCTCAAATTGTAATGCGTATTGACGGTAATCTGCGAAGCTATGGCCAGTAAGAAAAAAGCAAAAACACGGGTTGAACCGAGTTTTCAGTTGAAAAATCCTTCAAAATCAAAGGCAAAGACGACTGGCAAATCTCAGCGGAAATCAAATAGCGCGGCAAAAACCAAGGCTAAATCGCGATCGGGTTCAAAACGTCGCCAGACAAAATCTGCACGCGGTAAAGCGCAAAAGCCCAGCCTTCTCGTTCGTTTTTTCAAATCTTCGGTTTATTGGTGTTTTGTGCTTGGCATTTGGGGCGCCATTGGCATTGGCAGTATTTTTGCCTTTTATGGTGCAAAAATGCCAAGCGCTAAGACGTGGGACGTACCGCAACGACCACCCAATGTGCAGATCATGTCTTATGATGGCCAGGTGATTGCCAATCGAGGCATCACAGGCGGACAAGCGCTCTTTTTGAGCGACATGTCGCCTTATATCCCTCAAGCTGTTATCGCAATTGAAGACCGGCGTTTTTATAGCCATTTTGGCATTGATCCGATTGGTCTTGCCCGAGCTATGTATTCAAACCTCGTTGCCGGGCGAACAGTACAGGGTGGCTCAACGCTCACTCAGCAACTTGCAAAAAACCTGTTCCTTTCACCCGATCGCACGCTTGAACGAAAAGTACAGGAAGTCCTTCTCGCATTCTGGCTAGAGCATAATTTCACCAAAGATCAGATTTTGGAGATGTATCTCAACCGGGTGTATTTTGGATCAGGTGCTTATGGTGTTGAAGCTGCCGCACGTCGTTATTTCCAAAAACCCGCCAAAGAGGTCAATCTTGCGGAAGCAGCCCTTTTAGCCGGGCTGTTAAAAGCACCCTCTCGTCTTTCTCCCGCGCGAAATCCTGATCTTGCAGAAGAGCGTGGTCAGGTGGTTTTGGGCGCCATGCAACGGGCTGGGTTTATTGATGACCGCGAGGCAACAACTGCACTTACCCAACCGCAAACGCGCGCAAAAAGCTATTGGACAGGCTCGGAAAACTTTGCTGCAGACCGTGTGATGGATGATCTTAAAGCGCTTATTGGAGACGTTAAAGAAGATCTTGTCATCGAAACAACACTTGATTTTGAGTTGCAAAAGAATGCAGAGCAAGTACTTCGCACCACACTTGAAAAGAACGGTGCGAAATTTAACGTTAAAGAGGGCGCAATTGTTGCTATTGATGCAGGTGGCGCAATCCAGGTTTTGATCGGTGGTCGAAACTATGCAACAAGCCAATTTGACCGTGCCAGCGAAGCATTACGCCAGCCTGGTTCTGCCTTTAAGCCTTTTGTTTACACCGCAGCGCTTGAACAAGGTGAAACACCCAATTCAATCCGCAATGACGCGCCCGTGCGCATCGGCAAGTGGACACCACGAAATTATGACGAAAAATATCGCGGTCCTGTGACACTTGATGAAGCTTTATCGAAATCACTCAACACCATTGCAGCACAACTGGTTTTACAAGTTGGCCCTCGCAATGTGGCCAAAACAGCTAAACGCATGGGTATTGAAGCCAAACTTAATCCAAATGCCTCAATCGCACTCGGGACATCTGAGGTTACCCTGCTTGAACTCACCTCATCTTATGCACCTTTTATGAATGGTGGCTTTAAAGCGACGCCGCATATTATCAAACGGATTTCAACGACCGATGGCCAACTCTTGTTCGAAAATGTGTTTGATCACCCACCTCGCGTACTTGCGCCAAATGTCGCTAATCAAATGAATAAGATGCTGACAAGCGTTGTTACTGATGGCACTGGACGAAACGCGCAATTGCCAAATTGGCAAGTTGCAGGCAAAACCGGCACCAGTCAGTCATTTAGAGATGCACTTTTTGTTGGTTATACTGCTAATTTGACCGCAGGTGTCTGGCTTGGCAATGATGATGGCGCATCAACTAAGAAAGTGACCGGTGGCGGTCTTCCCGCAAAGATTTGGCAGGCTGTGATGGCACATGCGCATGAGGGCATGTCGGTTGCGTCTTTACCGCGCGTGACTAGCCCTGCCCCACTTTTTGGCGATCCAAGTTCAAATATCGACGAGTTAACTGATCGTTTGGCGCCTTTACCATCTTCTGAATCGACAAGTTCGATCCCAATTCCAGTTTCCAGAGAAGCTTTTGACCGTGGTGATTCTCTTCGCCAGAACCATTTGGTCCCCGCAAAACCACTTACCGGTTCAACAGAAAATTCTAATTCTGGCCGACCAAATTCCATTTTGGATGTCATATTAGGTCGTTAAGCTGAAAAAAACTAACAAAATGAGTGAAAAAGATGCGCCATAATGCCTTGCAGTCTGGCGAAAGCCTTCTTATATAGGCCGCAGACGTCGAGGTGACCGCCGTATGCCATGGAAGGGCCTTTGACTAACAAACCCGCAAATCGCGGATAATCAG
>JAHDFS010000150.1 GCA_020628035.1 Rhizobiaceae bacterium | reverse complement strand
ATGATAACCGGAGGTGCCGGTTATATTGGAAGCCATATGATGTGGGCATTGCTTGATCGTGGGGAAACTCCGGTCATTGTGGACAGGCTATCGAGCGGATTTCGCTGGGCAATCCCACCGGAAGTACCATTTTACCAGGTCGATATCGCTGATCGAGATACCATTGCTAAGATCATCAAAGAGCACAAAATCGATGCGATCGTCCATTTTGCGGGCTCTATCTCGGTGCCGGAATCAATCGCCAATCCTCTCGCCTATTACAAAAATAACACGGTCAATTCGCATGGTTTGATCCAAACAGCGCTCGACTGTGGCGTTGAGGCAATGGTCTTTTCATCCACTGCAGCTGTGTACGGAACGCCGACTTCGACAAAACCGGTTCAAGAAGATATCGCGCTTCGCCCACAATCACCGTATGGGCATTCAAAGCTGATGACCGAGCGCATGTTAATGGATACATCAAGCGCGCATGAGAATTTCAATTATTCAGCATTGAGATATTTCAATGTTGCAGGTGCTGATCCTAAAGGCCGAACAGGTCAATCAACCAAAGGCGCGATGAGTCTCATCAAAGTAGCTTGCGAAACAGCGGCTGGGAAACGTGATCATATTGAAGTATTTGGCACCGATTATGATACGCCCGATGGCACATGTATCCGAGATTTCATCCATGTGACAGATCTTGTGAACGCACATTTAGCGGCACTCGATAAATTGCGTGGCGAAGGTGGCTCAATGGTTGCCAATTGCGGTTATGGCAAGGGATTCTCAGTCATGGATGTGCTCAGAACCGTTGTTGAAGTGGCTGGCAAAGAATTTGAAATTCGCAAAGCACCTCGTCGTGAGGGTGATATTGTCTCAATTACTGCAGATAATACACGGATTAAATCACTCACTGATTGGGATGCTGAATATGATGATCTCGAAGAAATCGTCAAATCATCATATGATTGGGAAGATCGTCTTTCAAAGATGAACCATTACTAGGCACGTTCATCTAAATTGGGTCGATATCTCCTTTGGCCCAATCTTCCTGCGTTTTTTGCGCAAATTCTTCAAAATACCCATCACTGATTGCCCGGCGAATACCTGCCATCAAATATTGATAATAGGCAAGGTTGTTCCAAGTCAGCAGCATGCCACCAAGCGCCTCGCCTGATTTAACAAGATGGTGCAAATAGGCGCGCGAATAATCCGATGCAGCAGGACAATCTGACTGATCATCGATCGGGCGCGTATCTTCCGCATGACGGGCATTTTTGAAATTGATCTTGCCGAAACGCGTGAAAGCTTGGCCGTGCCGCCCGGCTCGTGTTGGCATAACGCAATCAAACATATCCACCCCACGCGCAACGGAACGCAATATATCCTCTGGCGTCCCAACACCCATCAGATAACGCGGTTTTTCCGCCGGCAAGACTGGGCAGGTCGCGTCAAGCATGTCCAACATAACAGCCTGAGGTTCACCCACCGCTAATCCGCCAATCGCATAGCCTTTAAGGTCCATTGCCTTCAACGCTTCAGCAGATTTAACGCGAAGGTCAGTAAAATCCCCGCCTTGCACAATACCAAACATGGCTTTTCCAGATTGTTCACCAAAAGCTGTCTTGCAACGCTCTGCCCATCGCAAGGACAATTCCATTGCGCGTTCAACCTCGGACTTTTCAGCTGGCAGCGCGATACATTCGTCCAATTGCATTTGAATATCAGAACCTAACAGACCCTGAATTTCAATTGAGCGTTCAGGCGACATTTCATGCTTTGACCCATCAATATGGGATTGAAAAACAACACCTTTTTCGGTGAGCTTTCGCAAACCAGATAAAGACATAACCTGAAATCCGCCAGAATCCGTCAAAATGGGGCGTTCCCAACGGGCAAATTTATGCAAACCACCCAAACGCGCCATCCGCTCTGGCCCAGGACGCAGCATTAAGTGATATGTGTTCCCCAAAATGATATCAGCACCAAGATCGCGCACTTGATCCATATACATCGCTTTAACGGTTGCAGCTGTCCCAACTGGCATAAAGGCTGGTGTGCGCACGTTACCACGCGGCATTGTGATCTCACCACGACGCGCCGCGCCATCTTTCGCTAGAACTTTAAACTCAAATTGCTGGCTCATATTGGCCCCACATTATCCCGCGCGAAACAACAAACTTGAATCGCCATAGGAGTAAAATCTATATTCATTTTCAATGGCATACTTATAGGCTTTGTGCATGACATCAAAGCCCGAAAATGCTGAAACCAGCATAAACAGCGTGGATTTCGGCAAATGGAAATTTGTCATCAAAATATCCACCGCACGGAACTTATAACCTGGCGTAATAAAGATATCCGTCGGCCCCGACCAAGGTTTGACCGTACCCTCTTTGCTCGTCGCGCTTTCAAGCAATCGCAGTGATGTTGTCCCCACGCTGACGATCTTGCCACCTTTTGCCTTTGTTTCGTTCAAACTATTGGCAATCTCTTCGCTGACAAATCCGATCTCAGAATGCATTTTGTGGTCTGTTGTATCATCAGCTTTGACAGGCAAAAACGTACCTGCCCCAACATGCAACGTGACAAAATGGCATTTCACACCCTTTTGTTTCAGCGTATCAAAAATACGATCTGTAAAATGCAGCCCAGCTGTTGGCGCCGCCACGGCACCAGCATCTTTGGCATACATGGTTTGATAATCAACGCTATCCTGCGCGTCTTCAACGCGTTTTGAGGCAATATAGGGTGGCAATGGGATCTTACCAATTACAGCAACTTTCTCATCCAGCTCCTGCGCAGAACAAGCAAAGGACAATGTAACCTCCCCGCCATCGCTCTTTTCGCGTACAACAGCTTCTAGTTGATCACCATCTGTATTTGAAAAGATAATCTGGTCATCAACTTTAATGCGCTTGCCAGGCCGGATGAAAGCTTTCCACTCATTGGCGGAGGCGCGCATGTGAAGTGTGGCAGAGACTTTGATCTCGTTTTCACCACGGATCCGTTTGCCCTCAAATTGAGCGGGTATCACCTTGGTGTCGTTGAAAACAATCGCATCACCTTCGGACAAATAACTTGCCAAATCCAGCACGCCCGCATCGATAAAGTCAGCTTGCTGTTCGTCATCATATGATGGTTTAACAACCAACATTTTAGCCGCATCACGCGGAACTGCCGGACGAAGGGCGATCCGTTCATCCGGCAGTTCAAAATCAAATAAATCTACGCGCATAAGCTCGTAAAGTCCTTTAAATGCTGATTATACGTCCGCAGCAACACGCATTGTGACGATTGAATCAGGATCTTGCACAGGTTCACCGCGCTTGATCTGATCAACATTTTCCATGCCTTCAATCACTTGGCCCCAAACAGTATATTGCTTGTTCAAGAAACCGGCATCTTCAAAACAGATGAAGAATTGTGAGTTGGCAGAATTCGGGTTCTGTGCACGCGCCATTGAGCAAGTGCCGCGGCCGTGGTTCATGTTTGAAAATTCAGCTTGAAGATCAGGCTTATCAGAACCACCCATGCCGGTGCCAGTTGGATCACCAGTTTGCGCCATGAAACCATCGATCACACGGTGGAATACGATACCATCATAGAATTTATCGCGCGCAAGTTCTTTAATGCGACCAACATGGCCAGGTGCCAAATCAGGGAACAATTCAATAACAACTTTACCCTTTGTTGTTTCCATGATTAGGGCATTTTCTGGATCTTTAATTTCGGCCATCAGGCTCTCCTATATAACTTTATTATTTTCCCACACGCACAGAAATCATGCGATCTGGGTTTTGCACGGAACCACTTTGTCCCACGCCTCGTTTAATTCCATCAACATATTCCATGCCAGAAACCACTTCGCCAACTACGGTGTATTGGCCATTTAGGAAGTAACCTTCCTGAAACATGATGAAAAACTGCGAATTGGCTGAGTTTGGATTTTGCGAACGGGCCATACCAACCACGCCACGATCGTAAGGAACGTCAGAAAATTCAGCAGGTAGATCTTTATATGAAGAGCCACCAGTACCAGCCATACGTGGATCATATCCGTCTTCCAGATCACCAAACTGAACATCGCCGGTCTGTGCCATAAAGCCGTCAATTACGCGGTGAAACGCAACATTGTCATATTCACCTTTTTCAGCCAGCTTTTTGATTTGTGCCACATGTTTTGGCGCAACATCCGGACGAAGTTTAATCACCACGTCACCGGATTTAAGCTGAATGGTCAAAAACTCTTCAGCCTGAGCAATTGTGGCAGTCGAAATTGCAAAAAATGCAACACAGAAAGATATGATAATTCGGCGCATATCGGGAATAATCCTTATTCAATTCAGCCTAATAATTAACTCGCAAGGCTCTCGCATACCTCACGAATAAAGGCAAGATGGCAATAACTAACTTTTGTTGTGAAGCTCAGATAAAGCTTCTTGAACGCATTTGGGCACAAATGGAGATGTATCACCGCCCATGGCTGATATCTGCCGCACCAATGTGGCGGTGATATGTCTGACATTTGGTGAAGCCGGCAAAAAGACTGTTTGAATGTCTGGCGCCATTTCGCCGTTCATCCCAACCATCTGCATTTCATAGTCGAAATCAGTGCCATCACGAAGCCCACGAATAATGACATCAGCGTCATGTTCATGCGCAACATCAACCAAAAGCGAGGAAAATGAAATAACTTCAATATCTTCCACCCGATCTGGTAAAACTTCGTGGATCGAGCGCTTGATCATATCCGCGCGTTCTTCGAAGGAAAATAATGACTTTTTGCTGGCACTGATACCAATGCCAACAATCAGTTTTGGTGCGATCCGCAAAGCCGATACCAGCACATCCAAATGACCATTGGTCATGGGATCAAAAGAACCTGCAAAAAATGCCTTTTTCATTTGGGGCCTTTCCGCAAGGGCGATCTATTCGCCCTTTTCACTTTCGTCAGACGTTGGCGCATCCGCTACTGCTTCCGCACCAGCTTCACCATTTTCCTGAGTATCTACATCTTCTTCGCTATCATCATTCGGTTCACTGATGCGGTCAACAGAGACAACATTCTCATCTTTTGCTGTTGAGAAAATGGTCACACCCTTCGTTGCACGGCCAGCCATGCGAATACCGTCAACCGGAACGCGAATAACTTGACCGCCATCTGAAACCAGCATGATCTGATTATCATCTTCAACTGGGAATGCAGCAACCAACTTACCGATGGATGCAGTCTTACCAGTATCAGTGGCTCGGATACCTTTACCACCCCTACCTGATGTGCGGAATTCATAAGACGATGAACGCTTGCCATAACCTTTTGCGCTCACAGTCAAGACAAATTGCTCACGCGCTTTCATCTCTTCATAAAGCTCTTGGGAAAGTTCACCCTCGCCGACATTTTCATCGCCATCATCAGCTGAAACTTCTTCTGTTTCATCATCATCTTGGCGGCGCTCGGCCATTGCACGCTTGATATACGCGGCTCGCTGCCAAGGCTCAGCATCCACATGACCCAAAATCGTCATCGAAATGAGATCGTCGCTGTCCGCCAAACGAATGCCACGAACACCGACTGAATTACGGCCAGCAAAGACCCGAATATCAGTGACTGGGAAGCGAATACATTGCCCCATGGCTGTGGTCAGCAAAACATCATCAAATTCGCTGCACGTTTCAACATTCAAAATTTCATCACCGTCATCGAGCTTCATCGCAATTTTACCATTGCGGTTTACTTGGACGAAATCAGACAATTTATTACGGCGAACTGTGCCCGCTGTGGTTGCAAACATCACATCGAGCTGTGTCCAGCTTTCTTCATCTTCCGGCAACGGCATGATCGATGTAATACGCTCGCCCTGCTGCAGTGGCAGCATATTAATCAACGCTTTACCGCGAGATTGCGGGCTACCCATCGGCAATCGCCAGACTTTTTCTTTGTAAACAATGCCGCGTGATGAGAAGAACAACATCGGTGTATGTGTATTTGCCACAAATAGACGTGTGACGAAATCCTCATCTTTGGTCGACATGCCAGATCGGCCTTTGCCTCCCCGACGTTGCGCACGATAGGCAGCAAGCGGCACGCGCTTGATGTAACCACCGTGAGACACAGTCACCACCATATCTTCACGTGCGATCAGATCTTCGTCGTCCATGTCTGGACCACCTTCCATGATCTCAGTTCGGCGCGGAACACCAAACTCATCACGGATTGCAATCATTTCATCACGCACAATGCCTTGAATACGAACGCGAGAGCTTAAGATTTCAAGATAATCTTTAATCTCAGCACCAATTGTGTTCAATTCATCGCCGATCTCATCACGACCGAGCGCTGTCAAACGTGCCAAACGTAGCTCGAGAATAGCTCGCGCCTGTTCTTCAGAAAGATTATACGTACCATCTTCATTGATACGATGGCGTGGATCATCGATAAGCAAGATCAGCGATTCCACATCCTTGGCAGGCCAACGACGCTCCATCAATTGCGCACGCGCAGTCGCAGGATCCGGCGCTTTACGAATAAGCGCAATAATTTCATCAATATTGGCAACTGAAATCGCCAAACCAACCAAAACATGTGCTCTGTCACGAACTTTGCGAAGCAAGAACTTGGTGCGGCGTGAAATCACTTCTTCGCGGAAGGACACAAAGGCCTTCAGCAAGTCCATCATATTCAGCAGCTCAGGCTTACCGCCATTCAGCGCTACCATATTCACACCAAATGACGTTTGCAGCTGTGTGTAACGGAACAATTGATTGAGCACGACTTCAGCAACCGCATCGCGCTTAAGCTCAATTACAACTCGATAACCCTGACGGTCAGACTCATCACGTAGATCAGAAATGCCTTCGATACGCTTTTCACGCACCAATTCAGCCATTTTCTCAATCATTGAGGCTTTATTGACCTGATAAGGCACCTCAGTAACAATGATCGCCTGGCGGTCATTGCGGATTTCTTCAATATGCGTCTTACCGCGCATAACCACGGAGCCACGACCCGTTTCAAACGCGCTCTTAATACCTGAGCGGCCTAATATCTGACCACCTGTCGGGAAATCAGGACCGGGCACAATTTCCATCAGTTCTGGCAGTTCAATTGCTGGATTTTCCATCACAGCAATACAGCCATTGATCACTTCAACCAGATTGTGTGGCGGAATGTTTGTGGCCATACCAACAGCAATACCGCCGGCACCATTGACCAATAGATTTGGAAAACGTGCGGGAATAACAACAGGCTCACGCCCTGAATTGTCATAGGTTTCTTGATAATCGACTGTTTCTTTGTCGATATCTTCCAAAAGCTCATGCGCAATCTTTGCCAAACGCGATTCAGTATAACGCATCGCAGCAGGTGGATCACCATCAATGGAACCAAAGTTACCCTGCCCATCCACAAGCATCGCGCTCATGGACCAATCTTGCGCCATGCGCACCATTGCGTCATAGATGGATTGGTCACCATGGGGGTGATATTTACCCATCACGTC
>JAHDFS010000013.1:7930-40336 GCA_020628035.1 Rhizobiaceae bacterium | reverse complement strand
CCGTTGTCTTGTTCACTCACGGTTCAATGTCTCCTTAAAAACTTGCTCGATAATTATGACAAAGCCAAACTATTGACATGAATCAACATTATCGGCGCGAGGGCACCCAATTAAGCGCGTTCTATGCCCCTTCTAACAAGAAGTCCATACCCAACCCGCAAAGGATGGCACATTGTCGCGGGAAAAAAGCATTGAAATTAGCAACTATCGTTCCAGTCAGTGGAAAACTTGGGTTTTAACGCCCTGAAGGCTCATTTTTTGATGCGTGAGAGAATCAATTTTACCGCATATCAGTCAGCGGCAATAAATCCACCGGATTGACGTGACCACAATCGTGCATAAAGCCCATTATTCTTAAGCAATTGCTCATGAGTCCCGTTTTCAACAATGCGCCCTTGGTCCAGAACCACCAAGCGATCCATTTTCGCAATTGTGGAGAGACGGTGCGCAATAGCAATTACGGTTTTGCCTTCCATTAATTCTTCCAAATGCACCTGGATGATGGCTTCAATCTCAGAATCTAGCGCTGATGTTGCTTCATCCAAAACCAAAATTGGAGCGTCTTTTAAAATCACACGCGCAATGGCGATGCGTTGTCTTTGTCCGCCAGATAACTTAACGCCCCGCTCGCCCGCATGCGCATCCAATCCGCGACGACCTTTGTAATCTTCCAAATTATCGATAAACTCAGTGGCTTGCGCCTGTTCAATCGCATTTATCAGATCATTCTCATCCGCATCTGACCGACCGAATAAGATATTGTCTCGAATAGAACGATGCAAAAGCGCCGTATCTTGTGTCACCACACCGATTTGAGCGCGAAGGGAGCGTTGCGTCACATCTTTAATGTCTTGTCCATCAACCCGGATTGCGCCCTGCTCCACATCAAAAAAGCGCAGCAATAAGTTTGCCAAGGTGGATTTCCCCGCCCCTGATGGTCCAACAATACCAATCTTCTCGCCCGGCTTAATAGAGAGCGACAAGTCTTTAATCACGGGCTTATCTTCAAGATAGTCAAAATGGATTTGATCAAACTCAATTGACGCATCTTTGACGACCAGATCAGGCGCATGCGGTTTATCGAGTAATCCAATCGGTTTTGAAATCAACTCAGCGCAGTTTTGGATGGTGCCATAGTTTCGCATTAAAGCATTGAGCTGCGTCATCAAACGCCCCATCAAAAGGCTTAACCGCAACATCAGCGCAAGTGCAAAGGCAACTTCCCCAATTGTGATCAGCTCAGCTAGCCAGAGATCAATCGACAAAATCGCAATTAATGAGATCATCGCCCCAGACAAAACCGCCAATGTGAAACGCACCGTGGTGATATTTCTCGTGAAGATGATCAGAGCCGCGATAAATTGCTTCACACCATCTTTGAGAAAGTGATCATTTTCCTCATCATTGGCAAACAACTTCAATGTTTGAATGTTGCTATAGCTGTCGGTTACGCGTCCATTGAGCATCGAGCTCTTTTCCGCCATGTTTCGTGCACTACGTCGCACACGCGGCACCAAATAACGCGCCACGATCATAAATAATGTGAGCCATACGGCCACGAGAGCAGCCAGCCGCCAATCAAGTGTTGCGACCATGGTCAGCGTGGTTACTGAATAGATGATAACAAACCAAACCACCTGCAGGGCTGAGATCATCAAATCGCCGGTGGCTTGACCGGATTGCAAAATTTTGGTCGCGATCCGCCCAGCAAAATCATTCTGGAAAAATGGTAGGTTCTGCTGCGAGACGTGACGATGGGCTTGCCAGCGTACGCGATTGAAAAACCCTGGAACAACAATTTGTTCTTCCAATATGGCTCCGCCAGTAACGATCGTCACGCGAACGATCGTTGCGATAAGCAACATCAGAACAAGTTCAAAGCCGTATTGAGATAAAAGCCCTTCCCAACCGTCTGAAGGTTCAACATTCGCCAACAGATCCACAATGCGGCCGATAAAGTAGAACATGGCTGCTTCAAACAGTGCAACGAGACCACCAAAAACCAACATGAGAGCAAATACGGGTTTTGCTTGGCCAATATAATGCCAAATAAACGCCAACGTCGTTTCGGGCGGCTGAAGATTTTCAACATCTTCAAACGGATCGATAGTGCCTTCAAACTTTTTGAAAAAACGATCTAGAATCATGGTTTACCTTTAGCGCTTAGCCATGCTGCAGCGCAATGCAATTTATACCAAATGGAAATTTATTGATCGAACAAAAGTCTTATTGAGAGAAAATTAACCATAAAATGAAATAAAGCTTGCAATTGTAAATTTAGTACTGGTGTAAAAATGCGTATTGTAAGTGTCGCCGCGTGTTTGGTAAGTGTTGCTCTATTGGCTGGTTGCGCCAGCAAGCAAGCCAAAGTCGATCCAAACGTGAAGAATTTATCTTCACCCTCTAAGCTTTCTAATACTCAACAGGCCAATGCGGTTCGAAGTTTCGCACCTGTTAAAGAAGCTAAAAAACCTAAAGTTAATTTCCCGGAAACGCCGAGTACTTCACCCCTCGCCCGACCAACATCTGGCAAGCTTGCGGGTCGAACAATTTATGTCGATTCCATTGCAGACATTAAATTAAAACCCGGCGAAGTGGTCCTCACATTTGACGATGGTCCGGTTCCAGGTAAAACCCCAGCTATTTTAAACACCTTGAGCAATTATGGTGTCAAAGCCACATTCTTGATGGTTGGCTCAATGGCAAATTATTATCCAGGTCTTGTCAAGCAAGTGCGAGCGCGCGGACATTCCATTGGTTCGCACACTTTTGATCATGCCAATCTTGCGAAAGTCTCGTTTGAATCTGGCAAATCTAAAATTCGCGCCGGTGAAAAAGCATTGGCTAAATCAGGCATCAATGCCCCATTCTTCCGCTTTCCATACCTTGCCAGCACCTCGGCATTGCGCAAGTGGCTCGCACAACGTGGCGTAACGGTTCTTGATGTGGATATCGATTCAAAAGACTACTTCAAAGATTCAGCGGACACGATTGTTAAAAGAACAATGGCCCGAGTGAAAGCACGCGGCAAAGGCATTATCTTGTTCCACGATATCCATGCACGTTCGGTTGCAGCCCTACCTGCCTTCTTAAGAGAACTCAAAGCAGCTGGTTATAAAGTGGTGGCGCTTAAATCAAATCGCCGCCCTAGCACCGGCTCATCAGTCTTGGTAAGTAGTTTAGAAGACTAACTGTGGTAGATATTAGAATTTAAAGGCGGTGTTTCTGGCATCGCCTTTTTTGTTGGTGATTATTTCGGCCAAACAACGCCCTTGCGCAGAATGAAATTGCCATAAAACCTTGTCTCAGTTGTACGGATCACAGCATAGGTCTGTTTTGCAGATGCATAAAAAGCATGGCGCTCGATCAATTCAATTGTTGCACCGGCATTTTTAATAATCGGATCAGCAATTTGGATAACTTCAGGAATTTCATCTGGCGCACCAACAACTTGCATGCCACATGCAGGTGGCACATCAACATCAAATGTATCAATAGGATAAACTGTTAATATCGCCTCAAGCGCTTCGATCGCATCCACGCCCATTTCCAAGTGATGGCCAAGCACACTCTCTGCCGCCACAGCAGCTGCAGGAAAATTGGCATCGCATATGACAAGACGATCACCATGCCCCATTGAAGCAAGTGTATGAAGAATGTCTGCGTTCAGCAGTGGATGAATTCCTTTAAGCATTGCAATCTCTCCTCAAATTACATGATGCGATATTATTCTTTGCTCAGCGCCCGATCGAGATGGGTATAACCACCATCAACAAAGTGCCATTGCCCGGTTGTATGAGCTGCTCGGTTTGATAATAGAAAGACTACCGCATTGGCAAGTTCTCGTGGTTCTGTCATCCGATTACCCAATGGAATGCGCTTTAAGATCTTTGCAAGCTCTACGTCTGGTTCTCCCATATCTTCAAGACAACGCTCATAAAGTGGCGTCATGCTTTCAGCTGGGATGACAGCATTGACCCGAATGCCGTCATCAGCGAGATCTGCTGCCCATTCTCGCGTTAAACTCAATTGCGCGCCTTTAGCTGCACAATATGCTGATGTGCCACCTTGCCCGGTTAGCGCGGTTTTAGATGAAATATTGACGATCGAACCTTTTGAGTTCCTAAGATGCGGCAGGCACAAATGAGCCATCGTATAGTAATGCGTTAGATTATTTTCGATTGATTGGCGAAATGCATCAGGCCCCGCGTCCAAACCAATGCCATCATTTGCACCGGCATTATTGACCAACCCATCAATGCGGCCAAACGCATCCATTGTCTCTTGGACCGCTTTATTACATTGTTGATCGTCGGTCAGTTCAGTGATGATAAAACGCGCTTTATCATTAAGCGCACGCAATGCGTTTTCAAATGTTATATCCGGAGCGCGCCGCGTTAAAATAACGGGGATAGCACCTTCTTCTGCGAGAACCGTTGAGATGGCAGCACCGATCCCAGATGCACCACCGGTTACCAACACAACCTTGTTTTTGAGTTCTAGATCCATTTGGGGCCCCGCAAAACATATTGAAAGCCCAAGGGTCGGTTGTTGCAAAGCGCTAACCGAAGACCTTCGGGCTTTCTTAAAGCTTAATCATGCTTGGCGAACATGTCGACCAAGATCAGATTTTTATTTAATCTCAACCCATTGCGCATTGCCAGCTGATGAACGCACACAAGCATCAATGAATTTTACGCCAAGCAATCCGTCCTGAACTGTTGGGTAAATCACGTCAGCATCGACCTCGCCTTGACTACGTTTGGCGGTGATCGCCTTTGCTGCTTCACTATATATATTGGCAAAACCTTCAAGATAACCTTCAGGGTGTCCTGGTGGTATACGGCTCACGCGCGCAGCTGCAGCACCAGCTCCAGCGCCATTACGCGTGATCAAGCGTTTGCTTTCACCAAGCGGGGTATACCAAAGATAATTTGGATCTTCCTGCGCCCACTCAAGACCACCTTTTTCACCATAAACTCGAAGGCGTAGGCAGTTTTCATTGCCTGGCGCAACTTGGCTGCACCACAACATACCACGTGCGCCACTTTTATAACGCAACATCACATGGGCATTATCATCCACCTTACGCCCTTCAACAAAGGCTTGAATATCAGCAGATAGACTTTCAAGTTCCAATCCCGTGACAAAAGCGGCTAAGTTAAAAGCATGTGTTCCGATATCACCTGTTGAACCACCTGCACCGGATCGCGCAGGATCTGTGCGCCATTCAGCTTGTTTGAAATCCTGCTCTTCGGATAACCAGTCTTGCGCATATTCGACTTGGATGACGCGTAAAGCGCCCAGATCACCATTGGCGATCATCTCCCGCGCCTGCCGGATCATGGGATATCCGGTGTAATTATGCGTTAAAACAAAGAGCGCATTAGATTTCTCTGCGACTTCAACCAGTTTTTCCGCATCTTGTAGTGTTGATGTTAAAGGCTTATCGCAAATAACATGAATGCCCCGCTCTAAAAACGCCTTAGCAGCAGCGTAATGCACATGATTAGGGGTTACAATAGCAACAGCTTCAATCCCATCTTCACGCGCACTTTCAGCCTCAGCCATTTTGTTAAAATCATCATAAATGCGATCTTCTGCCAAACCCAATTCACGCCCAGATTTCTGAGCGCGTTCCGGAGTTGAAGAGAGCGCCCCTGCAACAAGACGGTAGTGATCATCAATGCGCGAGGCTATGCGGTGAACACCGCCAATGAATGCATCGCTGCCGCCACCAACCATGCCCAAACGAATGGGCGCATCTAATTCCTCGCTTCGACCTTCAATTGCCATAATTAACCCTCCAAACCTAGCATCTGACGATTAATCTTATCGTCCGTTCCGCCATCAGCAAAATCATCAAATGCGCGTTCTGTAACACGGATAATGTGATCCTTGACGAATTGAGCCCCTTCGCGTGCGCCATCTTCGGGATGCTTTAAACAGCATTCCCATTCAACAACCGCCCAGCCATCAAAATCATTGGCGGCCATTTTTGAAAAGATAGCGCCAAAATCTACTTGCCCATCGCCGAGACTACGGAAACGCCCTGCCCGATCAACCCAGCTTTGATAACCACCGTAAACACCTTGGCGCCCGGTTGGATTAAATTCAGCATCTTTGACGTGGAACATTTTGATCCGGTCTTTATAGATATCAATGTGATCAAGATAATCGAGACATTGCAAAACAAAATGCGACGGATCGTAAAGCATATTACAGCGTGCGTGATTGTTAACACGCTCTAAGAACATTTCAAATGTCACGCCATCGTGTAGATCTTCACCTGGGTGAATTTCATAACAAATATCAACATCACATTCGTCAGCATGATTTAAAATCGGTGTCCAGCGTTTGGCCAATTCATCAAAGGCAGCTTCCACCAATCCTGCAGGACGTTGCGGCCAGGGGTATAGATATGGCCAGGCGAGCGCCCCGGAAAATGAAACATGTTGCTTGATATCAAGGTTCTTCGACGCAGAAAGCGCCATCTTCATTTGCTCGACTGCCCATTCCTGCCGTGCTTTTGGATTATTGTGCACATGAGGTGCTGCGAAACCGTCAAACCCTTGATCATAAGCGGGGTGAACAGCCACTAGCTGTCCTTGTAAATGCGTGGATAATTCGGTGACTTCAACGCCGTTCTCCGCTGCAACGCCTTTAAATTCGTCACAATAATCGCGTGATTGGGCTGCTTTTTCCAAGTCGATCAATCGGGCATCCCAGCTTGGCACTTGCACACCTTTATAGCCGCATTCTGCCGCCCATTTGGTGATGCTATCCCAAGAATTAAATGGCGCCTCATCACTTGCAAACTGAGCTAGGAAAAGCGCTGGACCTTTTATCGTTTTCATCGAATATCTCCGCAAAAAGGGAGAGGGCAATGCGTATTGCCCTCTATTGTTTATGTAAATCTACTTCTTAGAATGGAGAATCTGGGAAGTAGAACTGATCAGCATTGCTTTGATCAATCAATGTCGCACCAAGAATGTAACGACCAGCAACTGGACCATTTGATTTAAATGCAGCAACAGTCACATCCATTGCAGTTGCAAGCATTGCCGGTGGATAAAGCACATCAATTGGCTGAAGCTCATTGCCATCCATGATTGCTTTGATCGTTTCCTTCATGCCGGCACCACCGACAACAAACATGCCATCACCATCACGGCCTGCTTGTTTCAGAGCTGCAACAACACCAATTGCGATGTCATCATCTTGCGCCCAAACCGCATCGATATCCGGGAAACGGCTTAGGAAATCCTGCATGACTTCAAAACCATCATCACGGTTCCAGTTGGCGTGTTTGTGATCAAGCACATTGATGCCAGAGCCTTCGATTTCCGCCATAAACGCGTCAAAGCGTTCGTTATCAATTGTTGTTGGAATACCGCGAAGGATCACGATGTTATCGCCTGATTTTAGACGACCCTTCATATATTCAGCCGACACACGGCCAAGCTCCGGATTATTGCCAGCAACATAGATATCTTCGATACCTTCGCGGCTCAAACCACGGTCAACCACTGTGATCAACGCCCCTGATTTTTTTACGTTAAGAACAGGATCTGTCAAAGGATCAGATTCAAATGGTAGCACTACAAGCGCATCAATTTGGTTGACTGACACCATGTCTTCAAGCGCACTTGCTTGCGAAGCTGGGTCTGGTGAATTGACCAAGATCAGGTCAATGTCCGGATATAGAGCTTCAAGACGCTTTTCAGCTTGTTCCGCATGCCAGTTCATACCTGCTGCCCAAGCATGGGTTGGTGTCGGATATGACACACCGATTTTGATTTTATCGGCTGCATTTGCTGCGCCACCAAATGCCATCGCGGCACCTAACGTTAGCGCAAAAATCGTTTTTTTAAGCATAGTTGTTCCTCCCAACGGGTTCAAAGTGTGCACGAAAGCCGTGCGGTTATTGCTGCAGCTGATCCTCTCAGCCGCAGATCAATTTCGTGAAGTTAAGTCTTCTTTTTGCTCCATTCGGCGCGTTGCAGCCAAACAGCGGTGATGATGATCAGACCTTGCATTGTTCCATTCAGGTAGTTTGAGATCAGATCCGTAAAGTTTAAGATATTTCCGATGGTTGTCAGGATGAGCGCACCTAAAATTGTGCCACCAATTCGGCCATAGCCACCCTTTAAAACCGTGCCACCGATAATCACTGCAGCGATCGCTTCAAGTTCCCACAGCACACCGGTCGATGCTGATGCAGAACCCAAACGCGGCACATAAATGATGGTCGCAAGCGCCACACAAAAACCTTGGATGACATAAGTCGTTGTTTTGATCTTATCGACATTGACGGCTGAATATTTCGCAACGCTTTCGTTCGATCCAATGGCCGTGCAGTAGCGTCCAAAGGCTGTCCGATTTAGCAATACCCATCCGGCAATGGAGACACCTGCAAAGACCCAAACCGGGATCGGCAAACCTGCAAAGCTGTCATAATAAACTGGGCGATAAACATCACGCAGCTCAAAGCTTAGAGAAAGCGTGCCACCGTCAGCAAAATAGGTCACTAAGGAGCGGTAAATCCCCATCGTTCCCAAGGTCACAATAAAGGCTTCAATTTTACCCTTTGTGGTCAAAGCGCCATTGATCCATCCAGCACCAAAGCCGAGGATAATGCTACAACCACAGCCGACGAGAACTGTGCTCACACCCGCACCTAACGTATCAATCAAATTGTTCATGATGATAATCATGACGCCTGAAATCACCGCAGCCATGGAGCCGACGGATAGATCAATACCGCCTGCGGTAATCACAAATGTTGCACCGACTGCAATGATCCCAATAAAGGCCGAACGCGTGAGCAAATTGGTGATATTCCCCTCGCCCAAAAATGCCGGATTTAAAAGATATCCAATGATGCACAAGATCAACAAAGCCAAGGCAGGACCAATTGCTTTAAAGTCAATCTTTCTCAAAGGTCTATCTTCCGCCTCTGCTACTTCTACTGACGACATTAACTTGCCTCCTTCAGGCCTGCGGCATAGCGCATGATATCATTTTCATTAATTTCACTGCCGGACAGAACGCCCATAATGCGGCCTTCGCGCATAACATAAACGCGATGGCAGATGCCGATGATTTCTGGCATTTCTGATGAAATGACCACAACCGAAACCCCCTCTTTGGCAAGCGCTGCAATGAAATGGTAAATTTGTTGTTTGGTACCCACGTCAATGCCGCGCGTAGGTTCGTCCACAATGATGATTTTCGGATCGGTTTCCATCATCTTGGCAAGCAGCAGCTTCTGCTGATTACCGCCGGATAAATCACCAACTTTTATCTCAGCGTCGCGCGTTCTGATGTCAAACCGGCGAATACCGCGCGCCAATGCACTTTCTTCCGCCTGGCTATCGAGCAGCATACGCTTGACGAATTTCGGGAGCGCAAAAAGGCTCATATTGGGTGTCATTTTTTGCTCAAGCAAAAGACCTTTTTCTTTGCGGTCTTTGGTCAGGTAAGACAGCCCCTTCTCACGCGCCTGCGCAACATTTGAAAAGACGACATTTTCACCTTCAAATGAGATCACCCCGGCATCGATATTTTGCAAACCGCATATTGTTTCAAACACATCAGAACGGCCTGAACCAACGAGACCAGAGAAACCCAATATCTCGCCTTTGCGCAGTTCAAAACTCACATCGCTCAGTTTGGCAGTGGAAAGACCATCGACTTTTAAAATCACATCCGCGTCAATATTAACTTCATTCATAGGCGGATAAAGATCGGACAATTCGCGTCCAACCATCATCTGCGCCATGTCGTCTAAGGAAACATCCTCAATATTTTTGGTGCCAATCCATTGGCCATCGCGCAACACTGTAACGCGATCTGAAATCTCTTTTACTTCTGCAAGTTTATGCGACACGAAGATCACAGCCACGCCGCGCTCTTTCAGACGTCGCACCTGACGGAAAAACAACTCAGTCTCCGCTTCAGTGAGCACAGCTGTCGGCTCATCCATAATTAAAACGCGTGCATTGCGGCTAATGGCTTTTGCGATTTCCACCATCTGCTTTTGCGCAATGGATAGATCGGAAATACGAGCAGTTGGAGAAATATCCAATCCAATTTCTGTCAGCTGCGCGCGAACCTGGTTGCGCATCGCCACGCGATCAAGAAACGCCCCTTTGTGCAATTCGCGTCCTAAGAAGATGTTTTCCTCAACCGTCATCTGTTCAGCCAAATTCAGCTCTTGGTGAATAAGAACGATGCCAAGATCTTCCGCCTTGCCATTTGGTGGCAGCTCGGTCGGCTGACCATCAAGATAAACACTACCCGATGTTGGAGCATGAAACCCCGCCAAGATTTTCATCAAGGTAGATTTACCCGCGCCATTTTCACCGATAAGCGCATGCACTTCCCCCGCCTCGATATCGAAACTCACACTGAAAAGTACAGGTACAGCACCAAAGGATTTGCTGATGCGATCAGCGGCTAAAATTGAATTTGAACTACGTGCGCCTTCAAACATTAAAGCCCCTCCCAAAGCCGTCCGTTTTAGCAATCTGAAAAAAATGTAAACGTTTTTATTTTCAATGTAAACCTTTTTATTTTACATTACAGCCCAAGTTTGATGTATTGAATTGCGTTAAAATGTTGGATTAATTCTGTAATTTTTGTATAGAAATAATATAATATTTTTTTGCTACATACTGATTTGTAAGCGTAATATTTGCCAAAAGTGGCGGTTTGGGTGAGGCGGTTTGGAAAAAATTACAAAGAAACCTGCAACGATTGAAGACGTTGCTAAAATTGCGGGCGTGTCGATCGCAACTGTCAGCCGCGCATTACATTTCCCGGAAAAAGTAACGCAAAGTACGCGCAAGAAAATCACCGCCGCCATTGCAAGAACGGGCTATCGTGCTAACCCCATGGCGCAGAATTTGCGCATGCAGCGCTCGAAAATGGTGATGGTTCTAACCAATTCAATTTCTGACCCCAATTTCCCCGGCATTCTCACCGGCCTTGAAAAAGTTGCCAATCAGCGCGGCTATGGTCTTCTCATTGGCGCCACAGACAGCAAAGCAAATCTTGAAGAAAACTATATGCGCTTTTTAGCATCCGGCATGACAGATGGATTGATTCTGTTAACCGGCAGCATGCCAGTTCAAGATGAAGAACAAGACCGCAACAATCGCTTACCGCCGCTTGTAACTGTGTCTCAACCGATCGAACATACTGATGTGAGCTTTGTCGGTATTGATAATATCAATGCGTCCAAACTGGCCGTTGAATATCTATTATCGCTCGGGCACAAGCGCATTGTATATATCTCAGGTCCGCAAGGCGACGCTGTTTCTGAACTGCGCCATCAGGGCTATTGCGCAGCACTCGCCAGTTCATTTGATGAAAGCTATGTCTGGAAGGTCAATGGCAATGGCACCAGCGAAGGTGGACGTTCAGCAATTGAGCAACTGTTTATTAAAGACAAATTGCCGACCGCGTTTTTCTGCTACAATGATGATACCGCCATTGGTGCGATCAGCGCCTTGCAATCGCGTGGATTTAATGTCCCGCGCGATTTTTCTGTGATCGGTTTTGATGACATTCCATTTGCAAATAACGTCACTCCGGCGCTGACTACAATTCGCCAACCGCGCAGACAGATGGGCGAAATTGCGATGAACCATCTCTTGGACAATCTGCCTGATCGCAGCATTCCGATTGAAAGCGCCCTGCTCCATGGCGATCTAATTGTGCGCGATTCCTGCTCAACGCCAGATCATTCCAAGTTCAAATAACCAATTCAAAGCAGGCAAATTGCCAAAGAGGTGGAGGATTATTCCCCCGCCTCTTTTTGTTTTTCGTCAATATTGATAAAGCCACCAGATTGACGGGACCAAAGATCGGAATAGATCCCGCCCTTTGCGACGAGCTCATCATGTGATCCCTCTTCCAAGATCGCACCTTGATCGAGAACGATCAAACGATCCATGGCCGAAATGGTCGACAAGCGGTGCGCAATCGCAATCACGGTTTTGCCTTGCATCAATTCAAACAGGTTTTCCTGAATTGCTGCTTCCACTTCTGAATCAAGTGCTGATGTGGCTTCATCCAAAACCAAGATCGGCGCGTCTTTTAAAAACACACGGGCAATTGCAATCCGCTGGCGTTGACCACCAGACAGCTTCACACCGCGTTCGCCCACATGCGCATCCAACCCTTTCCGACCCTTCATATCTTCAAGATCAGTAATGAACTCAAGTGCATTGGCGCGGCGCGCAGCATCCAAGATTTCCTCATCACTCGCATCTGGTTTCCCGTATGCTATATTATCTCGCACAGATCGATGCAGCAGCGATGTATCCTGCGACACCATACCGATCTGCGATCGAAGCGAATCTTGTGTGACCGTAGAAATATCGATCCCATCAACAGCGATCTGACCATTTTCAAGATCAAAATATCGCAGTAGCAGATTAACAAGCGTGGTTTTACCCGCACCTGATCGACCCACCAGACCGATCTTTTCACCCGCTTTAATATCAAGTGACAAGTTCTCAATAACGCCGGTCTCCTTACCATAGTGGAAACGAACATCTTTGTAAGAGATTGTTCCAACTTTGGCTTTCAGAGTTTTCGCATCATCAATGTCATTGATCTCAACAGGCTTGGTCAGCATGTTGATGCCATCTTGGACCACACCAACTTGCTCAAAGAACCCGGCCAATTCCCACATAATCCAGTGAGACAAACCATTAAGGCGCAAGGCAAGCGCAATCCCAACAGCAATGGCGCCGATGGAAATATTGCCCAAAGACCAGAACCAGATTGAAACCGCAGCAACTGAGAACAACAAAAGATTGTTGTTATACGTCACGCCAAGATCAAGTTTGGTGACAAGACGCATCTGTTTAAAAACAGTCAACAGAAACGGATCCATGCTGTCCTTTGCATAACTGAGCTCACGCCCTGCATGCGAAAACAGCTTCACAGTGCCGATATTGGTGTAACTATCAACAATACGCCCGGTCATAATGGATCGGGCATCTGCCTGCGCTTGCGATACGCCCTTAAGTTTAGGCACGAAGAACATTAGCAATGATGCATAAATTACAAACCAGACGAGGAATATGATGGATAAACGCCAGTCAATGCTAACCAATAGCACAATCATCGCCAAAAACTGCACGACAACATAAACAAATGTGTCGAGAATCTTCATCACAGCTTCACGAACTGCGAGCGATGTTTGCATGACTTTTGTCGCAACACGTCCTGCAAATTCATCGGCAAAGAAGCTCATGCTATGCTGCAACAATCTGCGGTGCATCAGCCATCTGATCGACATGGGATAGCTGCCCAGCAAGGTCTGGTGTGTGACCATTGCATGCAATGTTGAAATAATCGGCAGACCAATCAGGACCACAAGGCCCATCAACCATAATGTAGACGAATTTTCGTCAAAGAATGTCGCAGGATCACTATTTGTGAGAAAATCCACAATATCACCCATAAAGCTATATAAAAGCACCTCACCGACCGCGATCAGCGCGACTAGTATTGTGCCCATCAATAGCCATGGCGATGCATGTTTTGAGTAGTGCCAGCAAAAAGCAAAAAGCCCCTTTGGCGGCAAAACCGCGTCGTTGGCTGGATATGGATTTATACGTTTTTCAAACCAAGAAAACATGAAAATGTCCTATGTGATAACGAAATCAGCAAAGGCAATGCGCCGTTTTACGCATCTCATTTACTGACAAACAAAAAAGGGAACTCGCAAACGAATGCGAATAGAATTTGATTTTGATGATAACGCTCGTTGAAAAAACCAACGAAGCAGTGGTTACATAATAAAAGTGTAACGAAAAGTGGTTTTACACGTTATCTGCCGGCCGCATACGAAGCGGGGTCAATGCCGAAATCCATAGAGAGCGGGAAATAACGCGGGTTACTTTGTCCATAACGAAATACTCCTTCTCATTGGCAGATAATTGTTCTTTGCGAACTTCACATGGTGTTAACTATATATACTGATCTGTAAAAAGCTAGTTACATTGCGACAAGTTTTTCTGACAAAGGAAAACACTGTTGCCTATTTGCACCAATCATTCTATCGAAGTCGCCATGATTCAAATTGCACTTTACCAACCCGATATCCCTGGCAATACGGGCACCATCATGCGCATGGCAGCCTGCCTTGGCGTACCTTTACACATTATCGAACCGGCCGGCTTTGATTTGTCTGAACGCAATTTAAAACGCGCCGGAATGGATTATCTGGAAGTGACCAATCTAACGCGCCACATTTCTTGGGAGGCATTTTTTGATTGGCACATCAATGAAAAGAATCGCTTGGTTCTAGCATCTACCAAAGCTGCACAGCCCTATTGCGATCTGACTTACAAGGACAATGATGTGCTATTGTTTGGGCGCGAAAGCTCAGGCGTACCTGACAATGTGCATGAAACTGTTGATGAGCGCATATTAATCGAAATGCAGCCCAATATGCGCTCGTTAAATCTTGCCATGTCGGTGGCCATGATCACCGGCGAAGCGCTTCGGCAAACGCGCATATAAGAAATGCGACAAACGCGCATTTGTTTATTGCAAAGATCCTATGGCATTCCTCAAAACATATTGTTATGAACGATTGATCCAAACGCTACTGAGGCTTTCATGAGACAACGTCCTGAATTACCGGTCGGACTTCCCGATGACATCCAAGAAAAGAAAGAAAAAGCCCGTCTGTGGTTTGAGAATTTAAGAGATGTGATTTGCGCAACGTTTGAAGCTTTAGAAGAGACAGCTGAAAACCCGCAATATGAAGGTGAGCCGGGCAAATTTGTTCAAACCGACTGGTTAAGAGACGAAGGCAAAGGCGGCGGTGGCCTCATGTCGATCATGAAAGGTCGCGTCTTTGAGAAAGTTGGTGTGCACACTTCAACAGTTTATGGCGAATTTTCACCTGAATTTCGCAGCCAAATTCCTGGCGCTGAAGATGATCCACGATTTTGGGCTTCCGGCATTTCGCTTATCTGTCACCCAATGAACCCAAATGTGCCGGCAGTTCATATGAATACCCGCATGGTTGTGACATCCAGCCAATGGTTTGGTGGTGGCGCAGATCTAACACCCGTATTGAACCGACGTCGAACACAGGAAGACGCAGATACACAGCTCTTCCACAAAGCAATGGAAATTGCTTGTAACAGACACGAGATTGCCGATTATCCAAACTATAAAGATTGGTGTGATGAATATTTTTATCTTCCACATCGAAAAGAAGCGCGCGGCGTCGGCGGTATTTTCTATGATTGGCTCCATAGCTCAGACGAAGATGGCGGTTGGGATGCTGACTTTTTATTCACCCAAGATGTAGGCCGGGCATTCTCCGTGGTTTATCCAAAAATCGTCAACGCGAATTCGGGCAAAAGCTGGACAGAAGAAGATCGAAAAGAACAAATGGTCCGTCGTGGCCGCTATGTTGAATTTAATCTGCTTTATGATCGCGGCACGATCTTTGGTCTCAAGACTGGCGGCAATGTCGATTCTATTTTGTCGTCGCTGCCACCAATTGTCGAATTCCCGTAATCGGCAGCACTACAACTTAGCGAGCAGATCAGATTTTGACAGATTGAAATTACTTTCAATCCAAAGCTCTTCGAGCTTTTTCAGCTGATCTCCCATATCTTTGCCAGCACTCACACCAAGCACCATTAAATCTTTGCCGGACAAAGGAAACTTGGGCTTGACCCATTTTTCAGCCCGCGCCAAGAGCTTGGTAAAACCCGCGGATTCGATCATCGCCGCATCATCGGCTTCTGCGCGCGAACGGGCGCTGACAAGCGACAGGCTCAACACATCTTTCACCCCCGACCATGATCCACGATAAATCTGGCGATCCAACGCCGTTTCTGCCATATCATGTGCAAATTTGGGTGTTTTGGCCCAATGTTTAAGCCGATCACGATCTGCACCTGACATTTTTAAGCGGCTTGCCAATTCACCAACGCGATCAACATCTGGCGGAATGATCGCCTCGAGCAAAAGCATGGGATCATTCTCCCAATTCATCGCCGCGCGTGTTTCCATCAACGGTCCGATACTATCAATGCCCCACTTCTCAGTTTCCGGGAAAATAGCCGTAAGTACACCCGTGGTGCGCATCCATAATAAAGCGCGAGACGGATCATCGGCTGAAAACAGCAAACGCATTTCTTTCCATATCCGCTCAGCAGATAATTGAGATAATTTGGACACCGCACGCGCGCTTGCCTTTAAACCTTCAGCATCTGGCCTACCCTTGCCATATTGGGCAAAGAACCTGAAGAACCGTAATACGCGCAAATAATCCTCTTCGATGCGTTGTTCAGCATTGCCGATAAACCTGACATTGGCGGTTTCGATATCTGACAAACCACCAACCAAATCAATTACATTGCCATCAACGTCAGCATATAAGCCATTGATTGTGAGATCACGGCGATTCGCATCCTTTTGCCAATCCTTGCCAAATCGAACCTCGGCGTGACGTCCATCAGTGTCTATGTCTTCTCTTAAAGTTGTCACTTCAAAAGTCGCACCTTTATTGACGACGGTCACAGTTCCATGCTCGATCCCTGTCGGAACAGGCTTCATACCTGCCGTTTTGGCGCGTTCAACCACATCAATTGGCAGTAAGGTCGTTGCAATATCCACATCAGCAACATCGCGACCCATGAGAGAGTTTCGCACAGCACCGCCCGCTACGCGCGCTTCACCATCATCCGCATTAAGCAAGGCAAATACTTCCTGAAAACGCTTATTTTGGAACCAGGACTGATCTTTGACAGAATATTCTGCACTCATGCATAAAGCCTCTCATAAAGCGTGCGAATAATGCCCGCTGTCACACCCCAAATCCGCTGTTCTGGATGTTTAATTGTGTAAAAATATCGACGTTTATTCTGCCAAATTAAACTGTCGCGAATATGGTTATCCGGGTTCATCAGATCCATCAGCGGCACTTCAAAAATATGATCAACTTCATCCGGGCTTGCCTGCAATTGAAAACCTGGTTTCACAAGCGCAAGGACCGGGGTGATCGAAAAGCCAGTTAAAGACCGGTAGATAGGCAATTGGCCGACAGTTTCGATGTAATTTGCATCAAGCCCGATTTCTTCTTCCGCTTCCCGCATGGCCGCATGTTCAGGTGATGCATCTGCCGCATCAATTGCACCTCCCGCAAAGGCAACTTGTCCTGAATGTTTGCGTAGTTTTTCGGTTCGCACTGTCAAGATCACGCGCGCCACATCTTCGTCCGCAATAACCGGGATCAATACAGCCGCCGGGCGCAGTTTTAGATTACGCAATTCATCAGATAGATCAGGATTTAAACGATGATCGCCATGCGTTTCAGATAGCGCAATCGGATCGTGCTTTAAAATCTCATCATGATCCGCTTTTGACAGATCAGCAAATTCCTGTGCTGAAAAGCTTCTGGATATATTAGCAAGATTATTCATTCACCAACATCAGCCATTAAGTTTGAGTATTGAGTTCTGCCATGGTCATGATCGGATAGGTTTGACCATTGGACTTGACCGCAAACATGGCAACACCATCAATCTCAACTTCTTCACCCAAATCAACCAGATCATACATAGTTGCGCGATTGACCAAAGCTTCAAGACGCCCGCGGACGTGAAAATAAGGTTTCAACTCAGCATCCTTACCCGCAATATCAAACCGAAGCGGATGATCTTTGCCAATTTCGATCAATTCACCAACATTTGTGCGAAACGTGAGAACTTGTCCCTGATCATTTTCGCTGACTTGCATCTCAACGGCCAAGAAATGCGCGTCAACCACTCTGATTCGCACCTTTTCAACCGGCGTGACCAGATAGGTTTCCCCATCCTCATCTTTTCGAAGCACAGAAGAAAAAAGACGAACCAGCGATTTCCGCCCCATGGGCGTACCCATATAAAACCACGTGCCATCGCGGCGGATTTCCATGTCCAAATCACCGCAAAACGGGGGATTCCAAGCATCTACCGGCGGCAAACCACCACCCGTAGAATTACGATCATCCATGGCTCTGCGAACCATTTCAGCCAAGCCGCTGGTATCCGTTGATGTTGTTAAACCGTTATTTGTCATTATTCTGTCCAAAAACCACTAGATAACGAAATAGTGCATCATTGCCCTCTTGTCAGCCATCTGTAAGAGAATAAGCTACGTAAAACAAATCAGTTATGAATTTTAATCAGCATTGAAAGTAGATCGTAACATGGGAAGCAACGAAAACCTCGACAAAGGACTAAGCGAAAAAGAAATTGTGAAGCGGGCAGATAAAGCTCTCGAGCAATTGGCAAAGGTACGTACCGAGGTCGGCCAAGTCATTTTTGGTCAAGAATCCGTTGTTGAACGCACAATTGTTTCGGTTTTATCAGGTGGTCATGTCCTTTTGGTTGGCGCACCGGGTCTAGCGAAAACCAAGCTGGTGGAAACGCTCGGAACTGTGCTCGGCATCACTTCAAGCCGTATTCAATTCACACCTGACCTTATGCCTGCGGATATTTTGGGTTCTGAAATCTTGGATGAAGACCAAAAGGGAAACCGAAAGTTCAAATTTATCCCTGGCCCAATCTTCACGCAATTGCTAATGGCCGATGAGATCAACCGTGCGTCACCTCGTACGCAGTCAGCATTGCTCCAAGCCATGCAAGAACACCATGTGACCGTTGCTGGTCAGCGCCATGATATGCCAAAGCCGTTTCATGTTTTGGCAACACAAAACCCATTGGAGCAGGAAGGCACCTATCCGCTACCTGAAGCGCAGCTTGATCGTTTCTTGATGCAAGTCGATGTGCCTTATCCATCTGATGAGGCAGAAAAACGCATTCTTTTGGAAACAACAGGGCGCGATGAAAATACGGCCCAATCTGTGCTCGATACGAAAACACTCATCGGCATTCAAGAACTTGTGCGCACGATGCCTGTCAGCGACAAAGTTGTAAATGCAATTTTGGATCTTGTGCGTTCAGCACGACCTGGCAATGGTGATGAAATTGTCGACAATGCAGTCTCATGGGGTCCTGGCCCACGCGCCGGTCAAGCTATGATGCTGTGCGCTCGCGCCCGAGCGCTTTATGATGGTCGCTTAGCACCAAGCATTGATGACGTTGCTGAACTTGCGCAACCTGTATTGCAACATCGTATGGCTTTGAGCTTCACAGCGCGCGCGGAAGGCACGAAAGTTCAAGATGTTATCGCCACATTGGTGGATAGAATTAAGGACTAAGAATGTCACCGATCGGCCAAATTTCTAAAATTGCAGATCAGACAGATACACTTGCGCGTGGCCGATTGCGCGCAGCTCTGATACCAGATTGCTTGGTGGAAGCCAGACGTGTGGCCAATATTGTCAGCGCCGGATGGCACGGGCGCAGAAAACGCGGAACCGGCGATAATTTCTGGCAATTTAGGCAGTTCACCCAAGGTGAAAGCGTTGCCAATATTGATTGGCGCAAATCCGCGCGCGACGACCAACTTTATGTCCGTGACAAGGAATGGGAAACAGCGCATACCGTTTGGCTTTGGGCGGATCTATCCCCTTCCATGCAATTCCAATCGGAATTGGGTGATGTTTCAAAAGAAAGTCGCTCACTCGTAATTTTGTTTGCTTTGGCGGAGATTTTGTCCCGATCTGGTGAGCGTATTGGTATTCCCGGCGTCATGGACCCTATTTTGGCACGCAATGGGGCTGAACGCCTGGCTCAAATATTGGCGCATGACCGCAAATATAATGACAAGCAATCAATCCCTGATCTGTCTAATGTCAAACGGCTCAGCGATATCGTCATCATCAGCGACTTTTTAGGTGATGGCGAGGAAATTATTTCGCAGGTAACACCCATCGCACAACGCGGCACCCGCGGTCATTTAATCGAAGTTAGCGATCCAGCAGAAGAAACTTTTCCCTATACCGGACGCATCGAATTTCGCGATCCTGAAACCAATGCAAGGCTGGTAGCCGGTAAAGCGTCGACCATAGCCGAGGACTATACCAACGCTTACAAAAACCGTCGTGTTGCTTTATCAGATGAAATTCGCCGAATGGGGTGGAGCTACACCCATCATAGAACGGATCGCGCGGCATCCGAAGCCTTGGCATCAGTCCATGGATTCCTAACAGGTCTGGGCGGCAGTCAAAATCGAGGTGCGATCTAATGAGCGCCATTCCCTTTGCATTTGGTTTTCCCCTAGCTCTTTTTGGATTGCTATTGCTTCCGGTCATTTGGTGGCTCAATCGCCTGACTCCGCCTAAACCAACGCAAGAACCTTTTGCGCCATTTGAAATATTGGCTCGGGTTCTAAAAAAAGAAGATACGCCAGCAAAAAGCCCTTGGTGGCTTACTTTGTTGCGTGTTTTGCTCGCTGCGCTCATTATCATTGCGCTCGCCGAACCAATCCTAAATCCGCGTGAAGAGCGTCTTGTCGCGCAAGGTCCGGTGCTCATGATCATTGATAATTCCTGGTCCAGCGCACCCGATTGGCAGCAATATCAGGACACAGCCAATGCATTTATTGATGAAGCAGAGAACAACGACCTGCCCGTCATCATAGCGCAAGCAACCGCTGTGCAAAACGATCTATCGCTGGGAACAGCCGATCAAGCGCGTCAAGTTCTTGCAAGTTTTGAACCAGTTCCCGTTCAACCATTTCAATCAGATATCATCACACCCATCGAAACTGCGCTTGCTGGGCGCAAGATCGACACAACAATTGTGCTGACCAATAATGTGGAGGCTGAAAATACGGGCGCATTCTTTGACGGCTTGCTGCGACTTGCGCCCAATCGCGTGGAATTCGTCACACCCAACAATGCTAATCTCATTGGCATAACCTCTGCGCAAAACGAGTCGACTTCGGTCACGGTTGGATTAACGCGGTTGTCTGATCAAACGAACGCGACTTATGAAATTTCAGGTTATGACATAAAATCGCGTCCCATCATCAATGGCGAAATCACATTTGAGAGCGGAGAACGCTCAAAAATAGCCAATCTAACCGCACCATTTGAATTGCTAAACGACGTTGTGCGTTTATCGGTTAATGACAATAAACATGCAGCTGGAAGCTATCTGTTAGATGATCGTTTTCAACGTCGGAAACTCGCCTTGTTTTCCGGAGAAACGCAAGATCTCATCAATCCGCTTCTAACACCATCTCACTATATCGAACGCGCAGCGCAGCCATTTGCTGACTTTATCGATGTCACAAGCGCAGATCTGACAACCGGTCTGACATCTTTAATCGAACAAGGACCTTCTGCGCTGATCCTATCGGATATCGGAAGTTTGGATATCGAAGTTGAGGATGAATTATTAGAATGGATCAATGGCGGTGGCACACTCATCAGATTCGCCGGTGCAAGTTTAGCAGCCTTACCGCCATCACAAAGCGGCAATGATCCATTACTGCCTGTGCGTTTACGCAGTGGTGAACGACAATTTGGTGGTTCTCTCACTTGGGCCGAGCCCAAAACACTCGCGCCATTTGCGCAAAATAGCCCGTTCTTTGGCATTCAATTATCAAATGACATTATCGTCCGTCGACAGGTTTTGGCCGAACCAAGCCTTGATCTTGCCGACAACACATGGGCAAGCCTTGATGACGGCACGCCGTTGGTCACCGCAAAATCAATCGGTTCGGGGCGTATCGTGCTCTTCCATATCAGTGCAGAAACCACTTGGTCCAATCTACCGCTCACCGGCGAATTTGCTGAAATGTTGCGCAGAACCATTGCGCTCACGCATTCTGCTGCTGCAAACAATGACAACAACGCTGAGACAGCTCAAACATCGTTCTTGCCTCCCTTTAGAACAATGACAGCGGACGGATTGCTTGTCACAGCTGATGGCAGTATCAGTCCGCTTGAAATCACACCATCTGGCGCCATTATTCCAAATGAAGCAACGCGCCCTGGCCTATTTGGTTCCGAAGATGGATGGCGCGCCGTCAATCTACTTGCAGAAGATGATGTGTTACAAAAAGCAGAATTGCCTGAAACAAATTTGGACATTGTAACATCAACCATGAGCCTTGGTTCTGCATTTGAATTTAAATCATGGCTGCTTTTAGCAGCGCTCATCATGCTCTTTCTCGATGCGCTTATCATTATGTGGATGTCAGGCGCGTTCTCACGTTTACGCATGACAAGATCCAATGCTTTTGCGGCAAAAGCGTCACTCCTTGCATTGGTTATCCTCAGCGCAAGCGCGCTCGGCCTCAACGAAGCTTCAGCACAAGATAGCAAAGTTGGCGATGCTGAGATCATCGAAAAACTTGAATCCACACAATTGGCCTATGTGATCACTGGTGATCGACAAATTGATCGTATCAGTGAATTGGGTCTCAATGGCTTGAACTTTTATTTAAGAACTCGAACGGCGCTAGAGCCAAGTCCTGCTGTGGGAATAGACATCGAAACAGACGAATTGTCCTTTCACCCACTTTTATATTGGCCGATCAGTGAAACAGCCCCGCTGCCGTCCAAAACGGCAATGACAAATATCGAGAACTTCATGAAACGCGGCGGCACGGTTTTGTTTGATACGCGCGACGCTATCATCTCGCTAAATGGGTCTGCGTCTGCTAGAACTCAAAAACTTCGGCAGATATTAGATGGGTTGATTATCCCTCCCCTAGAGCCAGTCCCTACAGACCATGTCTTGACCAAGACTTTTTATCTTCTTGAGAAGTTCCCCGGTCGTTATGCAAACGGTGAATTATGGGTTGAAGCCTTGCGTCCTGAAACCAGCGGCGCCAATCAATTGGTCAATGGTGGTGATGGTGTCAGCTCTATCATGATCACCAGCAACGATTTTGCTGGTGCTTGGGCGATGGATGAAACACGCCGTTCCATTTTACCCATGGTGCCACCAAATGAACGTCAACGCACACTCGCGTTCCGATCTGGCGTGAATATCGTTATGTATATGCTCACCGGAAATTATAAAGCAGATCAGGTGCACCTGCCTGCATTGCTGGAAAGATTGGGGCAGTAAAATGGCTATAAGTTTTGCACCCTTGATTCCGATATTTGTCCTCGCAATATGTGCGGTTTTAATCGCCATCATTTGCACCATCGCCTTTTTGTCCAAACAGCGCGGGGCGCTTTTAAGAACCTGCGCATTCGCGCTTGTTTTAATGGCCCTAGCGAACCCTATTTTCACCGATGAAGAACGTGAACCGGTGCAAAACATTGTGTCGATTATCGTCGACAAGAGCCAAAGCCAGTCCGCTGAAAACCGCAGTGAACAGGCAGATGAAACGCTTGCACTGCTCGAAGAGCAATTGGCGAAATACAAAAATATCGATGTGCGTGTTCGTGAAGTTGAGCATGACAAAAGCAATAATCCTGCAACCAATTTGTTCTCAGCATTGAGCAATGAGATTTCAGATATTCCTGCGAACCGTCTTGCGGGCAGTATTTTAATCACCGATGGCCAGGTGCATGACATTCCTGAAAACCTGGAGCAAATGGGGATTAATTCGCCCATTCACGGGTTAATCACCGGCGACGAGGACAAACTCGATATTCGCGTTAAAATCACCAAAGCACCACGTTTTGGGCTCGTTGGGGAGTTTCAAGAACTTATTTATCAAGTGTTTATCGATGGCAATCGCGACGGGTATCCGAGGTCAGACATCGAGGTTGAGCTCAAACTCAATGGCGAATTTATCTCAACAGAAATTGCACCCGTTGGCGCAGAAACATCGGCCTTTATTGAAATCCCGCGCCGCGGAGAAAACTTGATCGAACTTTCTGTTGCGCCTATCGAGAATGAAGTGAGTGAGATCAATAATAAGGCTGTTGTTCAAACAGAAGGCATTCGTCAAAACTTGCGCGTATTGCTCATCTCGGGTGCCCCCCATTCAGGTGAGCGCGCCTGGCGAGATTTGCTCAAATCAGATACATCCATTGATCTCGTGCACTTTACGATTTTGCGCCCCCCGGATCGCAGCGATGGCACACCGATTGATGAATTATCATTGATCGCATTCCCAACGCGCGAACTATTCTTAGAAAAAATCGATGAGTTTGATCTCATTATTTTAGATCGCTACCAACGCCTTGGTGTGCTTTCGATCCTTTATTACGATAACATCGCGCGTTATGTAGAAGATGGTGGTGCGTTATTGATCGCAGCCGGGCCTGAATTCTCTGGTATTCAAAGTATTGCGACCACACCGCTTGCGACTGTGCTACCTGCGCTTCCAACCGGACGAACCAATAAGATCGGATATTATCCGCGCATTTCTGAAGAAGGCGCAAAGCACCCCGTTAGCCGTGATCTGCCCGGCAGCGCCGTTGAACCGCCCAATTGGGGTCGCTGGTTTAGATCTATCGAGGTTGAAGGCATTGAAGGCGATAATATTCTCGACGGCCCGAACCAATCGCCCCTCCTTGTGCTAAACCGCGTTGATCAAGGTCGTGTGGCCATGCTGCTCTCTGATCATAGCTGGCTATGGTCGCGCGGGTTTGAGGGTGGCGGACCACATGTATCGCTATACCGTCGCATCGCCCATTGGCTGATGGGTGAACCCGCACTTGAAGAAGAAGCGATCTTTGCCACATCCAACGGTGAAGATATCCAAATCACCCGACAAACCATGGCCGATGACATTGCACCATTGCAGCTGATCTCACCATCAGGTGACACCAGCAATATCCTTTTAGATCAAACATCTCCGGGAAGGTTTGAGCTTGAGTTGGAAAACCAAGAAGCGGGTCTTTATCAGATTATCGACGGTGAACTATCAACGCTTGTGCATGTTGGCGCTGTTGACGCGCCTGAATTCAAGCAGGTGATCTCAACGATCGAAAAGCTCAAACCAATTGCGACCGCGAGCAAAGGGATCGTCACCCGTGTTGCAAATAATGGTGCAATCGAATTGCCTCAGATTGTGCCCGTGCGTCAGCTTCCACCAAGCCTAAGCACAGCTAATTCCAATCGCATGCTCTTGCGCACATCCAATGAGACCGTGCTTGTCGGCGTCACACAATATCCGCTGCTGGGTGGTTTGCTCGGCCTTGCAGCTTTGCTGATGATCATTTCAGTGACCTGGTATCGCGAAGGCCGCTAAGCACTCACATCGCGAAATTTAACCGTCCCGGATAGAACGTCACGAGGTGAGAGCTCTTTGCTGATCAAAATCCGTGTCCGATCCACAGGTCCTGGGAAGTTGACTTGATCAGCATCAAACATATGAAAGCCTTTTGGGCCATAATAGGCATAATCGCCGACTAAAATCACAGGGAGATCATCGTCACCTGCAATGGAACTTAGTGCCAATTCAATCAGCTTACCGCCGATACCTTTTGATTTATGTGATGGGCGCACAGCGAGCGGACCCAAAAGATAAGCCTTCGTTTCGCCTATCCAGATGGCAGTAATCCGCACAGAACCAATGACCTGCTCACCATCCTGACAGACAAAAGAATGGTTATAATCATGCGGACCTTGCTCACGAATTCGCGCGGCAGCACGGGCAAAACGCCCTGGGCCAAAAGCTTCTTCATTAATGTCATGAATGGCGCTGTCGTGCGAAATATCTTCGTTGAGATAAGAAAATTGAGAAACAAACATTTTTATAGTCCTGAAATTGCATAGATAAACCGGCCCATTGGATGGGGTATTTGACTTATCGTCGTCGCAATCTCAGTTGTTTCAGCACGGTATTCTCCTCTGTTGGCGCTGCTCTATCAACAAAATCTGTTTCAGTCCAACAAAAAATTCGAAAAATCAGCATAATATTGATCGTTGCAAAAATCGCGACAGTATAGCTCAAAATGGATAGCTTGTTTATTTCCGATAATCCCTCATATTCCCCTGTGACTATAAAGGAGATTATTATGGGTATGCTCGTTGACGGAAAATGGCACGATGTTTGGTATGATACAAAAAATACCGGAGGCCATTTCAAGCGCAAAGATGCTGCATTTCGCAATTGGATTACAAAAGACGGTGCTGCCGGACCGAGCGGCGTTGATGGTTTTATAGCTGAACCAAATCGCTACCACCTGTATATTTCCTATGCCTGCCCATGGGCGCACAGAACACTGATCTTCCGGATGCTCAAGGGCTTGGAAGATGTGATTGATCTTTCCATTGTTGACCACTTTATGAGTTCAAACGGATGGGAATTCCATGATCGTGATGGCGGCACCATCGATCACCTTCACGGCTCAGAATATATGCACGAAATTTATACCAAAGCCATGAGCGATTATACTGGGCGCGTCACAGTGCCTGTTCTTTGGGATAAAAAAAACAACACCATCGTTTCCAATGAATCTTCTGAGATCATCCGCATGTTCAACAGTGAGTTTGCTGAGATGAGTTCATCAGATCATGATTACTATCCTGAGCATTTGCGCAAAGAGATCGATGAAATCAACGCTGTGATCTACCACAATGTCAATAATGGCGTTTACAAATGCGGCTTTGCCACGACGCAAGAAGCTTATGATGAAAACTACGACAAGCTCTTTGCGACATTGGATATGTTGGATGAAAGATTAGCAAACCAGCGCTATCTCGTCGGCAATCAGATCACCGAAGCCGATTGGCGTTTATTCACAACGCTCGTACGTTTTGACGCGGTTTATGTCAGCCATTTCAAATGCAATAAGCAACGTATTGCGGACTACAAAAACCTCTCTGGTTACCTACGCGAATTATATCAGATCCCGGGCATAGCAGACACTGTAAACATGCTGCACATCAAGCATCATTACTATGCCAGCCATGAAACCATCAATCCAACACGGATTGTACCAAATGGTCCTGAACTTGACTTAGACAGCCCACATGGTCGTGATCATCTAAGCTAATTGACTACCATTTATCTGAAAAACCCGTGTCGGCGGCGAGCTCATCCAGCCGCCGCTGTGTCGCTGGTGTAACGCCTTCTGGCAGGGACTTAAGATCAAAAAATCCGGATTCAGCAATTTCGTGATCTGCCTGCTTGGCCTCGATTTGGTTGACAATACACCTATAAAACAAGACATGGTCGCGATTGGTAATATGGGTGTTGTAAAACACCGCCAAAAGCTCAGGCGCTCCCGCGACGACAAGGTTCCCCTCCTCCTGTAATTCTTTGTGAACCGCATCGACCGCAGCTTCTCCACGTTCAATCCCACCGCCAGGCAAATGCCAGCCGCGCACATAGGTATGGCGCACAAGGAAAATACGTCCCTGATCATCAAAGGCTGCAATACGAACACCCATGGTCATTGAACGTGTGAGCCAAAACCAAGTGTGAAAGATCTTATCGCGTAGTTTTTCTATGAAAGATTTTTGCATATGTCCTTGCTCGAATTCAGCACAACAGCTATCAGATCAACCATGTTTCGTCTTGCTCATATCTCTGATCTTCATTTAAGTCCTATGCCAAAGGTTCGACTACGAGAGCTATTGTCAAAACGTATTACCGGATATGTGAATTGGCACCGCCACCGCAAGGCATTTCATCAAATCGGTGTCTTAGACACTCTCATGTCTGAGATAAATAAGAAAGACATAAATCATCTGGCAATCACCGGTGACATGGTCAATCTTGCAACAACACCAGAAATCATTGGCGCCAGACATTGGCTTGAAAAGAATTGCCCGGTTGAAACGACCAGCCTCGTACCGGGAAATCATGACGCCTATGTTCCAGGCGCATTTAACCGCGCCATGAAAGAATGGCAGCCTTGGGTGTCTGGCGACAAGCCAACTGGGTCTAAAGTATTCCCTTATATGCAAATAAGAGGCCCGGTCGCGATCATTGGTCTATCAACATCAAATGCCACCATGCCCTTTCGCGCAACTGGCAGGTTTTCCAAAAAACAAGCAATGGCAGCGACCAATCTCTTAGAACAAGCCAAAGAACAAAATCTGTTTCGCGTGGTTCTCATTCATCATCCACCCTATAAGGGTGCAACACATGCAATGAAGCGCATGTATGGGTTTGAAAATTTTATAAACATGCTCGATCAATCAGGTGCGGAACTCGTCTTGCATGGTCACACCCATCTTAACACGCGTTATGATTTAAACACTCAAAAGGGCTATGTGCCGATCATCGGTATTTCCTCGGCCACGCAAACACATGGCGACAAAAAACCAGTCGCTGGCTTTAACATGTTTGAGATTTCGCGAAATGGCGATGATTGGCGCTGCGAACATCAACGACACCTGCTCAACGCATCGCATCAGCATGTTGAATGTGTTGAAACCGACCAGCTATATTAGATAGCTTAAAAAGACTGAAGAAAGTTGGCCAATTCTTCGCGATAATTAAACGTTAGCGCCAAACCCAACAATCCACCTAGAATGAACCAGGTTGCACCAATAGCAAATGAGCTCGAAGATTCCTCACGCTTCTCTGCAATCAAAGCTTCGGCCCCAGAATTATTGTCATTGGATGTTGTGCTATCAACGCCCAAATTTTCATTGGTCATACGCGCATAATAATCTTTGAAGACTTCCATATCGCCTTCTAGAAGCTTCTCGCGCTCAATCACGCGGTCCGCGATATAGTTTGTGACATGGGTATAAACTTCCTCCGCATCACCGCTTTCAACGATGATGACACGACCCAAGCGGCTGTCGCGCACGAAGCGATATGTGCGTCTGTCACGCCCCATATGGACATGCGCAACACTATCAATCCAAATGCGTGGTTGCGCACCCGAAGAAATGCTTAAATCAAAGCGATCATCTTCTTTATCGATATCATTAAAAATAGGCTCAAGCTTGTCGGCCAACAATTCTAATCTGGCCTTGTCAGCTTCCTTCATATCAACAACGACGTCTTGTCGTTCCGCAGATGATACGCGCGCTTTGCGCACAATATCAGAAAGGCGCTCAGTGTTTTTCGCGCTGTCTTTCTTCTCAGACATGATGCTTCATCCAATTATTTATGGTTAATTTGAAAATAGCACACAAAAGACAAAGTGGCGAGAAAGATCATCCCGCCACTCAAGTAATACAAATCTTTTTTTCAGCTGTTACTTATTTGCAAGAAATCGGTTGGCGGCTGATAATATTGCTACCAAAGATGCTGCTGAAATATTGGTATGGATACCTGCACCATGCAGTTTTGCGCCACCGCTTTCAATTTCCATGTAACAAATCGCAGAAGCGTTCGAACCGTGCTGTAACGAATGCTCTGAATAATTGGCAACCGTCATATCCATGTTCAAATAGTTCGACAGCGCATTGATAAAGCTGTCTACAGGGCCCGTGCCCTTCCCTTCGATTTCATGCTCAACGCCGTTATCTGAAATTTTGGCCTTCATCATGCGCAGGTCCGAATTATCAGGATCTGTAAATGTTGCATGATCGATGAATTTCAAGCGGCCATCTTGTTGATTGACATAAACTTCCATGAAACGCTCATAAATACGCGCTGCTGGTAGCTCCACGCCTTCCTCATCGGTGATTTTTTGAATCTCGCCTCGGAATTCCACCTGCAAAGCACGCGGTAATATCAAGCCATAATCTTCTTGCAAGATATAGGCGATACCGCCCTTGCCAGACTGCGAATTGATGCGAATAATCGCTTCATATGTCCGACCAACATCTTGCGGATCAATTGGCAAATAAGGCACTTCCCATTCAGGGCTATTGGCCTTTTTGATCGATTTCATACCTTTATTAATTGCATCCTGGTGAGAGCCAGAAAAGGCTGTATATACCAATTCGCCGACATAAGGATGACGCTCGGGGATCTGCATCTGATTGGAATATTCATAAACAGATTTAATACGCTCAATATCAGAGCAATCCAATTCTGGATCAACGCCTTGTGTGAACATGTTCAATGCCAATGTCACAACATCGACGTTACCTGTACGTTCACCATTGCCAAACAAAGTGCCTTCCACACGATCAGCACCTGCCATCAAACCCAATTCGGTTGCAGCAATACCAGTCCCGCGATCATTATGCGGATGCAATGAAATGATCACGCTATCGCGTTGATCCACATTGCGGCAGAACCATTCAATCTGATCAGCATGAATGTTTGGCGTCGACATTTCAACTGTTGCCGGCAAGTTCAAAATAAGCTTTTTCTCAGGTGTTGGTTTGATCTCTGCAATCACCGAATTACAGATATCAAGTGCCACTTCCAATTCCGTACCAGTAAAGCTTTCCGGAGAATACTCAAAGCGATAACCGCCACCAGCTTTTTCAGCCATATCGACAATCATCTTGGCAGCATCAACTGCGATTTGGCGAATACCAGCCACATCTTTATTAAACACCACACGGCGCTGCAATTCAGATGTTGAATTGTAGAAATGAATAATTGGGTTCTTCGCACCATCAAGCGCTTCAAATGTGCGGGTGATCAATTCTGGTCGACACTGCACCAAAACCTGCAAAGACACATCCTCAGGCACATTGCCCTCTTCCACACACCAACGCGCGAAGTCAAAATCTGTTTGCGATGCGGATGGGAAGCCAATCTCGATTTCTTTAAAGCCCATATCAAGCAGCAACTTGAACATGCGTGCTTTGCGATCATGACCCATTGGATCAACCAAAGCCTGATTTCCGTCACGAAGGTCGACTGAGCACCAAATTGGCGCTTTCGTAATTGTTTTGTTCGGCCAGGTGCGATCTGTTAGCGGCACTTGCGCATAAGGTTTATATTTTTCAACCGCTGTTGGCATTCCAATCATGCCGTTGTTCGAAGTATTTTGAACCATTTTTCATCTCTTACTTTTCAAGATCCATGGTTGCTATGTAAGCAATTCAGCACGGACGCTACCCATATGGGATATTCAAATTCATCTGTAAAGGAATTAAGGAGCTTTTCCGAAACGGCTTCGACCGCCGGACGCTCCTTATTGAGCCCGACGACCGCTAGTAAGTAAGAGAAGATCAGAATTCAAACGCAAATCCCGCGCGCTTAAAAGCACGGCATTTTCGATCTGTAAGATAATTCTGTTGCGTCGGTTTTTCATAGTGTGAAGAAGTAACGCGATTTGCGTCATTGTGCAACCCACGAATTTTCGCAAATTGCCTTAACAAATTAACTCGGAATCCAATTAGGAATTCTCGTTTAGCAAATCATCATTCATCAGCTCTTCAACGAAGTAGCTGATCAATTGCGGACGACCGGATACATTTGCTTTGCGGTAAATTGCATTAAGCTGCGCTTTGACCGTACCTTCTTTGGTTTCGCGCATGGTCGAAATTTCCTGAATACCGAAGCCTTTGATCGCAAGTAACGCCACATCTTTCTCTGAATTGGTAAGGGCCCATTCTTCAAAAGACTGCATCAGCATCGCGTTGAACTCACCTGATGCCGCGCGGAGCTTGTCTTGCAGATTAGAGGTCTTTTCTCGACTTATGCGCAACTGCCGGCCCGTAATCAGCATGCTTAGCACCATCACAAACACAATCATGAACTCCAAGATCTCAACACCAAACCCGCCAATTTCATGGGGCAGATTTAAGAATTCACGAACTGCGTCAAAAACAAAGAAGAGGACACACAGCATTTGCGCGATAAAGAGTGCCTTTAGTCCGCGCTGCGTTTCAAAATATTCAAGATAATTCATCACTATCTCCTCACCAACTACGCTTATTTACGCTGGAACAAACGCAATACCAATGACAGCAGATAACGCAGACCGATGCCGGAGCGGATTTCAAATTCCTCATAGTGGAAACGTGCACGAGACAATCCACGTGCAGCCATTCCTTTTTGTAAGGATGTACGCATCACTTCCGGTCCGCAATAATAAGAGTCTGCATCGGAGAACGAGAAGTCAATGGCGTCGGCGATACGTTCAATTGTTAAGCGACCTGATGTTTGAGAACACACAAGATGAAGATTAAAGTTTGGCTTCTCAGCCAGCGCTTGTAGCTCATCCAAATGGATAGCTTCGCTCTCATTGCGCACGCAATAGAACAAATGCACCGGATGCTTTAATTCATCAATTTCACTAGCCCAGGCAAGAAATGGCGTAATGCCGATACCGCCCGCGACCCAAATTTCAGGACCACGATTTCGGCGGCGGAAATGCCCAAAAGCACGCGATACTTTTGCGGACTGACCAACCTTGACAGATTTTGCCACATCATGTGTGTAGTCACCTAGAGCTTTGATGGTAAATCTCAGCAGTCCCTCACCATTTGGCGCTTTTGAAATCGTAAACGGATGAACCTCGGACTTTTTGAGGCCCTTAATATCGATAAAGGCGAACTGCCCGGCGCGATGCGAGATACCGCCGCCAACCGGTTTCAATTCGACAGACACGGTGGACCCATTCGATTGCACATCTGAAACATGATAGGCTCTGCCCCCTCGGAGCGGCAGCAACGTGTAGATATAGGCGACGATACCCAAAACACAGAACACCATCATGTAAATACCAAG
>JAHDFS010000013.1:0-7830 GCA_020628035.1 Rhizobiaceae bacterium | reverse complement strand
ATGATTGAAACAGAGCCAATATACTGACTAAATTGGGCTGAACCATTTGGTCCGGCAATCCAACCAACATACCAATAAAGCGGCACTAAAAGTGCCGCGATTATAAGGATTATACCAACTGGGCGCATTGTCATTCCTCAATTATTTTTTTGTTCTGCAGGCCCTATTCGTATTCCCAACCAAGGTCAACCAAACCAAGCCCCCAATATTGGACTATAAACTAAAGTCATAAGACCGTATATTCACCTTAAAATCAGCTTTCAAACTTTAGTTAGATCGTTTTGCCAAATGCGCAACCACATTTTCAATCATTCGCATTCCCGCATCCTGACCTAGGGACATGATTGATTCTGGATGGAATTGAACCGCTGCCATGCCTTGATCCAAATCCTCAATTCCCATCGCAACGCCATCTTCCGTTTCTGCTGTGATGGCAAAACTTTCTGGCAACGTGACCGGATCAATGAACAAAGAATGATATCGGCCAACAGCGACGTTGTTTTCAACGCCGGAGAATACAAGACTTGGATTGCTGATACGAATGCGCGACGGCTTACCATGAACAGGAACAGCCAATTGACGCAAGGAACCACCAGCAGCTTCCGCAATCGCTTGCATGCCCAAACAAACGCCGAAAATAGGAATGTCACGTGCACGTGCTCGGGCGATCGTATTCTTACAATCAAAATCTGTTGGATTGCCTGGACCAGGTGATAAAACCACCAGACCTGGATTATGTTCATCAAATACTTCGTCCGGTACAGGCGAACGAACCGTTGTGACTGTTGCGCCAGTTTGGCGGAAATAGTTTGCGAGTGTGTGCACAAAGGAATCTTCGTGATCAACAAGCAAGATTTTTACACCCTCACCAACATTGGCACGTTTCACCGAGCTTGCATCATTAGATTTGGTATCACCACGAATAGCTGCCAGCATAGCGGATGCCTTCAATTCTGTTTCTGCTTCTTCTGCATCAGGGTCGGAATCAAACAACAATGTTGCTCCGGCGCGAACCTCAGCAATTCCATCTTTGATGCGGATGGTCCGCAAGGTCAGACCGGTATTCATATCGCCGTTGAAATTAATCATTCCAATGGCGCCGCCATACCAAGAGCGCGGGCTCTTTTCATGGTTCTCAATAAACCGCATAGCCCAAAGCTTAGGTGCGCCTGTTACTGTCACGGCCCATGCATGGGATAAAAATCCATCAAAGGCGTCCATGCCATCACGCAAGCGACCTTCAATATGATCGACCGTATGGATTAATCGCGAATACATCTCAATCTGACGTCGCCCGATCATGCGTACAGAGCCTGGTTCACAAACGCGGCTCTTATCATTGCGATCAACATCAGAACACATTGTGAGTTCAGATTCGTCCTTTTTGGAATTTAAAAGCTCCAGGATTTGTTCTGAATCTTCAATCGCATCTCGACCGCGCTTAATCGTGCCCGAAATTGGGCATGTTTCAATACGGCGGCCATTCACCCGCACAAACATTTCTGGGGACGCACCGACGAGATATTCGTTCTGGCCCAAATTGATAAAGAAGGAATAAGGAGAGGGATTAATCTTCTTAAGCCGGCGCGCAATATCAGAAGGTTTATCACGACATTGCTCAAAGAACATTTGTCCGGGCACAACTTCAAACAAGTCACCTCGCTTGAAGCTTTCCTTGGCCTTTTCAACGAGTTTTGCATATTCACCCGGATCATGATCACCGCGCTCAGGAACATGCGCAGACGGTACAAAAGGAACGGCTTCGATTTGTTTTTCGCGGCCTTCGGTTGTCAAATCACCCTTAGAAAATTCATAGGCTTCAACCCATGCTTCCCGATTATGGTGGTCAACAACTAAGATTTCATCCGGCAAAAACAAAACCAGATCGCGTTGATCTTCTGGCCGTGCGATCTGATATTCAATTGGATCAAACTGAAATGCCAAGTCGTAACCAAAGGCGCCAAACAAACCCAAATTACCATCTTCATCTGAGTGGAAGAGCTCTGTGACAATACGCAAAACCGTAAACACGCTTGGCATTTTAGAGCGCTCTTCTTCGGTAAAGCTTCGTGTTGGTAGTTTTACATTCAATGATAACAACGTAGCTGATTGTTGCTCGACATCGATCTCATCATGGTCACCAAACAGCGGAGCAACCATTGCTAATAATGCTTCACCTCGGCCATTATAGGCTTCAAATTTTACATTACGTCCATGAGATGAAATCCCGAATGGCGGATCAATAATTGCCGTATCCCATCGTGTATAACGACCCGGATATTCATAATTTGATGAAAATGCTGCACCCCGACGACTATCTAGCGCATCAATATAGGAGGAAATTGCATCTTGATAAGAACGCGTTTTACGTTCCCGCTTGACGATAACACCGCCCTTGGTTTGGTATTCTTCAGCTTCAGTTTTCATATTCACCACACTCTTTTGGCGTGCGTTGGACTTCAATAGCGGACATAAAAAAAGCCGCTAACAAAATCAGCGGCACATATTTTTTTACAAACAAAACTATGGCGGCCGCTGTTAGCGAACCCACCACCACAATGCTGTTTGATCAATCTTGTTCATGGCAATTGTGTTAAACCAACAATTCTTTTTTTGCAAGCACGCGGTTAAAAACTTGTCGAGTATTTCTAACAAACCTACAAAATATCACTGATTAAGATTGATAACTCAGACGCAAACTATTAGATTCTGCATCAACTTCGGAACGAAACAAAATGACGATCAAGTTGAGCCAAAACTCTTTAGCAAAAACGTTAGGACAGATACAGTCCATAACGGATCTGGGCGACGCATTAAGTGCGACGGCCGAAGAGTTTGATATCGACAAAGTGGCCGTCACATCCGTGCCAACCACGGCCAGTCGCAGACTATCTGACCACGTCTTGTGGAGCAGCCTTAGTCCGCAATTGCTCTATGATTACGATCAGCAAGAAATGCTCAGTTGCAGCACACATTTCGAAGCGCTCAGACAATCGGTCAAACCACGTATTTGGCAAACTGATATGATCGACGAATATGTCATCACACAATCAGCGCAAAACATTGAACGTACACAGGAATTTCTGTTCGACCATAGCATTTCAATGGGGTTTAGCTTTCCGGTAATGTGCCGAAACGGCTCTAAGGGAGCCGTGATGTTTATGGGCGACAGAGACAAACTTGACGATTTAAGCCTTGCTTATCTCCACACAATTTCTTCCTACGCCTATGAGCTGATTTCCGAACTCACAGAGGATGAAAGCCGCCCTAATAGAAGCTTAACCAAGCGGGAAAGCGAGATCCTTACTTGGGTAGCAAATGGTAAAACGTCAAATGAAATCAGCCTGATTCTGAACGTATCCGATCACACCGTTAATGCACATTTACATAGTGCAATGAAGAAAATGGATTGTGTGAATCGGCCCCAATTGGTCGCAAAAGCTTTGCGACTCGGTGCCATTTCATAAGTTGCTAGATCACTATCGGTCGAGAATCGATCTGATTTCCACAAGATTTGATCTAAATCTTAGAATGTAAAAACCCATGGTCGCCAAATGCGTTGGCATGATCCATCCACTCTCATTTCCGTTGGAAATCAAAGCTGGCTGAATCTTAAGTGCGGCCACCAATTGCTCTTCCATCTCATCCCATGGACGATCAAGATTTCGCTGTGAAACAACCTCTACAAAGTCCGCACGTGCTGCTTGTAAAATCCCGTGATAGGCATAGAGCTGGCCAAAAGCAAACCAGAACCTGTCATCAGCGCGCGTATCGAACCAGCCCGCATTACTTGTCTCTGAACGGATACGTAAGATTGACGAAGTAGAGCCAATATCTGACGCAATCCGGTCAAGGAAGCGAATAAGATTATCTGCACGCGCATCAAACACAGTGTCACATTTAACAAGTCTGTCATTGTAACTGCTAAGATGTCCAATACCCGAACGATAATAACTCTGAGACGGTGTGGTAAAACCAAATGGATCGAGACTAAAATACCAACGCTCTTCATCAGTTTGCATCACACCGCGCGCATTCTGCAAATCGCTATCGATTTGGGATGTACCGCGAACACGACCAAGCGTATCGACAAGCTCAGCTGTTGTTCTGCGGATCGCCTGATTAATACCGCGTTGGAAATTCGCCTTATTATCGAAATATGGTGTGCTGTCCCAATCCAAACCAAACAATCCCGCCTTATACAGCAAGCTTGATGACACCCAACCATTCTGGTTCACGTTAAAATCAATCAGATCGTTGGTAACGGTCACGATGCCAGATGGCGCGCAAACATCATTTCCGACAACTGTTCCCGGGACCGCGGCTTCTGAAAACTCATATTTGCTTGTGTAATTGGTATCAAACCCATGCCAGAACTGAGTGGAGTATGTAAATGAACCATAGCCGCCGAGAATAACAATGACGAAAAATGCGATGATAATTTTCAAAATAAGCCCACTCGCCTTAAACAATGCGATCAGAGCGATAAAGGGCGCGAGGATCCAAGAGATTAGCTTAGCAATGCCAGCTTTAATCCGATCAAATAGGTTACCGAAAAACTCAAAAATTGGATCAAGCATGGGAATATCCCCCCTCAGTTTGATAAAGTCGCGCCCGCAAGTCTTGCTTGTCTTTTAGATATGTATTTTTAAGTTTAGAAACAACCTGCTGTTTAAAATCATCACTATAATTTTGATAAACCTCATAAAATCCCTGTTTATCAAAAACAAAACGCGAAACAAAATCAAACGGTGTTAGGCGCGAGACCAACCGATTAACAAGCCACTTCTCTTTGTGTTTTGGATTGGCCCGACAAAGCATCAGCCATTCACTTTTATTGATATCTTTGGCTGATAATTCACCGACATCATCGATCTTATCAAGCATGTCCTGATAATACCCATAACGTCCATCGCGGGCGATCTTTCGATTATTGCCCCTTAGCCAGGATCGAATTTTACTGTCAGATAAATCATTAAATTCGATGTTCTCATCTTCGTCGCGCAATATGTCCCGAATGACCATCTCCGCACGATGCTCCAACAGTTTCGACTTTTTGATCCATTTTTTTCGCGGCAATTGAAGACGGTTCGTTGATTTTAAGTAATCAAAAATCCGATCGTGATCATCAATATCAAGATAACTCACCTGCCAAGGGCGAGAACGCCTGAAACCCGGCGCTTTGGAATCGCATATAATTGTCGTTGTTCGTTCGTCTCTAAAAACGAAAACACCACCAAAATGATTGGCCCAATACGACCCCTGATCAAAAACCAGATGTTGGGGAACAAGATCATTATTGCGAATGTCACCAGTTTTTGCGGCCAATTCGACCATGCGGTTAAGCATCTCATCATCGCGCCAGGCGGTTTTAGAAACTTGCAAATGATCAACCAGAGACCGAAGTTCATTGGCATCATCGAGCAAGGAGTCCGCCGACTTTACTTCAAACGTCACTTCCTCAATGGATAGCAAATCATCAATATCTTCAACGCGTGCGATTGGGTCATCAATTTCGCCATAAAGCGCGTCTTTGATGGTCACAGCATGCAATGCCCGGCCATTATCTTGGAAAAACTGGTGCATGAGCCATGCTGTGTTGGAAAACTTCGTGTGCACAACAGGCAAATGTTCCTGATCTGGTGACAGGATAATAAAACGACGATTAACACCCATTGGATCAAGGTAGTTTTGATCATCCATCTCCTCGGCAATCTCAGGCGAGAAGCCGGTCATATCAATATGAAATTCTCCGAGCGCGGTTGGTTTTAACCCAAAGCCTTCCATTGCCTTACGGTAGCGATCAACCAGATAAGACTGACTAACCGGCATAAGCCGGCCATAAATCAGATCATTTTCGTAAAGAAGCTTCATCTAATTACCTATCCGACCACCTGCCATCGGCACGCATGGCTTCAATCTCAGCAATCGCACGCTCTCGCTGGCGCTCGCGTCTGATAATATCTTCAACCGCAGCTGCATCGCTCTTATCGGTATATCTAAACTCACTATCTGCGTAGCGGTTGATTTCCTGCAAGACCATATCAAGCGTAAACGGTTGGCGCAGTTCGCCGATCATAGCTGATTTCTCATCATAGCTTTTGTGCATAAAGGCTTCAGGTGTTTCAAACCACTCATCAGGCAATTCAACATCCATAGCGCGCATCTTGATCGCATCAGTAATGTTTTTAATTGCCCGGCCTGTAAAACGAGGCTCTGCGCGTTTAATGGCATAAAGATAAGCACCAACATCGGCCATAGTTTTAATTGCGCCATTGGTCTTCTCAAAATGCTCCCACACAGCAACAAGCCCATCTTCCTTGGGCTTATCATGACCTTGATAACTCGCAGAAACAGCCTTTTTAATTTGCTGTCCTTCAAACAGGTTATGATCGCCTAGATCAATCGAATGATTTTTACCAGCAAGCAGTACAAAGATATCGACATAATCATCTTCAGTTTGCGGCCCATCTACGAGCCAACGCGCACCAGCACGTTGACGCAAGGCATCATCCACATTTTCAGGATAGTTCGAGAACATACCAAATGCGCAATTCCCGCGAACAACTGTGGAAGCGCCCGCAAAGCTTTCCATCAAAACGGCTGTCACCTCTTGTTGACCCGCGGATGATTTATCATCTGACCGGCGTGCAGCCACTTGGTCAATATCATCGATTGTACCCAAAGATATCGATCTTGGGTCGATGACATTATTGACAAATTCCTTACAGTTCTGGCCGGATTTACCCTGATAAGACGAAATCTGATCGACACCAAAATTCTCATAATGGAATGGATAACCTGCAACCTGACAGTAATCATTGATCATGCCGGCAAGCATTTGAATAAGAATAGTTTTACCCGTACCCGGCATCCCATCGCCAATAAAGGTAAACACAAAGCCGCCATGCTCGACAAACGGGTTCATCTGACGGTCAAAATCATAGGCCATCAGCATTTTAGCGAGCTTAAGCGCTTGATATTTCGCAATGTGATTGCCGATAATTTCATTTGGCTTCTTGAAATTCATCACCAGCGGTTTGCGGGCTTTACCTGGCGGTGTTTCAAAACCATCAAGATTAAAATCATCCTGCTCAATGCGAATATGAGAATGCTCAAAGCCCTGCAGCGCGATAAACCGGCTTCTGCGCACCAGCAGCGCTGAAATGGTTTCCTCTGCATAGGATCGGCTTTTGGCAATCAATGCCTCATCATCCTTAACGCCATCTAGCGCTTCATCTAATCCAGCGATCACGCTTTTAAGCGCATCTTGCGACGTGTCAAAGTTGAAATCAGGCGCTTCAATATCTGCAACACTTTCAGTGTCAGACGGCAAATGCCGCAGCATATATGCAGCCCAAGTGAACGCTGCAACATATGCGGAAGCTGAAAGTAAATTCTTAAAGTTCTTTGCATCTTCTCCAGACAGTGGCGAGGTAGCATTGCGCGATTGCAATTCTTCCAATCCAGTTGATTGGGAAAACACTTCTGAGACCGCCAATGCAATGGCTGCACCACGACGCGAACGGAATAACAAATTATGTTGCGGCACCGAAAGCAGCGGATCACTTGCATCAATATTTTGAAGCGTAGATGACAGTTCAACTTCTTGCGTACGGCGTGCGCCCCGAGATGATACGGTTGACACAAATCGGCGGCGTGTACCGGCAAGCGGTGTTGATGATTTGGCATCCCCAGCGACCATTAAGATAAACCGCGTAACCAGTGATTGAGCCGTATGATGGTGCTCAGAAATCTGGTCTTCATGTATAGTGGTCAAACCGCTGCTCTGTTCCATCGTCTACACTCCTATAACCTGATTGCCTGAAA